>CANRJU010000105.1 GCA_947631075.1 uncultured Lachnospiraceae bacterium | reverse complement strand
ACAGGATGTCCTACCAGGAGCTCACCAAGAAGATCGCCAAGGTAGACGCCCAGTTAAAGTCCTGCGAGACGGCTCTGTACAAGTTTATGGAGCAGCCGGTGCGGGATGAGAAGATCACCGCCCTGTGCGACAAGCTGACCAAGGCAATTTACACGGAAAAACAGGAAAAGAAGGATCTCTTGAAAAAGAGGGAGGAGAAGATGGCGCAGATGACCGTGCAGAAGGCGGCCAAGGTGGAGGTCAAGGGACGGGTCTATCCGGGCACGCTCCTGTACATCAGCTCAGATCCTTTCCAGGTCAGAGAGGTCTACTCCAATATAGAGTTCAAGAAGCGGGATAATCAGATTGAGCGGGTAGCAAAGTAGAGAGGGGATGATGTCAATGAAAGTACAGGGAGTTATGAACCTGATCGAATATCTCTGTTCCCTGGTGGAGAGCCGGGATTTCTCCGCGGAGCGCCACTGCCAGCAGATCCGGCGGCTGACCGATATCATGTTAGACAAGGTCATGACGTTCTGTCCGGAGTTCAAGCTGACCAATGAGGAGCGGGAGAATATTTCCGGCGCGGCGGCGATGCACGACGCGGGAAAGATCCTGATTTCCGAGAGCATTCTCCAGAAGCCCAGCCGGCTCACGGAGGATGAGACAGAGATTATGAGAAATCACACCCGGAAGGGCCGCAAGCTCTTTCTCCATCTGGCCAAGGAAGTGGAGAAGGACAGCGAGGAGTATAAATTCTACATGTGCTGCGCGGACGTGTGCATGTACCACCACGAGAGATTTGACGGCAGTGGATACCCGGAGGGGCTTTCCGGCAACGACATTCCGATTTCGGCTCAGGTGGTGGGGCTGGTGGAGTCCTACGACGCCTTAGTCAGCGACCGCATCTACAAGCCGGCTTTAGATAAGGAAGAAGCCTTTGACCGGATCGTGGAGGGCGAGTGCGGCGTGTTCAACCCGCGGCTCATGGAGATTTTCCGCATGGTCCGCATGGAGTTAGAGGAAGTCATCGACGACGTGATCTGACATTGTGGAGTTAGAGGAAGTCATCGACGACGTGATCTGACAGGGTTCTGCTCCGTGAGCGTCCGGCCGCGCGGGAGCAGTTTTGGACCGTTTATTTTAAATACTGTTTATTTTGAATACCGTTTATTTTAAATATTAAAAATAAATATCCGTCATATAAAAAAACCCCCTTGCATATACTGGTTATCAGTAGGAAACCGAAGCAAGGGGGTTTTTATGGACAAATATAATGTGTATCAGGACATGAGCCGGCGCACGGGCGGAGAAATCTATCTGGGGATAGTGGGGCCGGTGCGCACGGGGAAATCCACATTTATCAAGCGATTTATGGAGCTTGTGGTTCTGCCGGAAATAACCGATGAAAACGAGAAGGCCAGGACCATCGACGAGCTTCCCCAGTCGGCGACGGGGAGGACAATCATGACGACGGAGCCGAAATTTGTGCCCAAAAAGGGCGCCGAGATTCATTTTCCCAATCAGGAGACGGGACGAATCCGCCTCATCGACTGCGTGGGATTTCTCGTGCCGGAGGCCATGGGAAACGTGGAGGGAGAAAAGGAGCGCATGGTGAAAACGCCCTGGGACGAGGAGGAGATTCCCTTTTCGCGGGCGGCTGCCATCGGGACCAAAAAAGTCATCACCGAGCACTCCAACATCGGCCTTGTGGTCACGACGGACGGCTCCTTTGGCGATATTCCGGCGGAGAATTTTAAGGGCGCCGAGGAAAATACCGTTTTAGAGTGCAAAAAGGCCGGGAAGCCTTTTGTCATCATCCTCAATACGGCCCGGCCGGAGGCGGCGGAGACAAAGGAGCGGGCGCGGCGCATGGAGGAGCAGTACGGCAAGGCGGTAGTGCCCGTCAACGGAAAGGAAATGACCAGGGAGGAGGCTCTTTTTATCATGGAACAGGTATTATCGGATTTTCCCATTACAAGACTGAATTTTATCGTGCCCAAGTGGGTGGAATTTCTCTCGATGGACAACTGGCTCAAGGCGGATCTGATCGAGCAGTGCCGCCGGGTCATCGGGAGGCTTCACGCCATGCGGGACGTCACGGAGGAAAATATTGCCATAGAGGCGCCCTACATGAAGGAAATCTATGTCCGGGATAAGCAACTGGAAAACGGCGTTGTCAATCTGGCGCTGGATTTTGAAGAGAGCTACTATTACGAGATTCTGAGCGATATGGTGGGGACCACGATCGAGGGGGAGTTCGACCTCATCGCCACGCTGCGGGAGCTGGCGGGCAGGAAAAAGGAGTACGAGGCCATAGCGGCAGCCTGCGATCAGGTGAAGGGGCGGGGATACGGCATCGTGCCGCCCACGGAGGATGAAATCCAGATCGCGGATCCGGAGCTGATCCGCCACGGCAATAAGTACGGCGTCAAGATCAAGGCGAGCTGTCCTTCCGTGCATCTGATCCAGGCCAACATAGAGACGGAGATTGCACCCATCGTGGGAAGCGAGGAGCAGGCGCAGGACCTGATCGACTACATCAACCAGAACGGCCGGGAAAATCCGGACGGCATATTTGACACCAATATTTTTGGAAAGACAATCCGACAGCTGGTGGAGGAGGGAATCAGCTCCAAGGTCAGCCGTCTGGGGGAGGAGAGCCAGCTAAAGCTCCAGGACACCATACAGAAGGTGGTCAACGACTCCAACGGAGGTCTGGTCTGCATTATAATATAAACATCTGTTCCGGAGCGCTTATGCGACGGGGCGATAAGAAAGCTGCGTAGCAGTTTCTTATCTGCCATCAAAAACTATTTGCGAGCGCTGTCTACAAGTGTAGTATGAAAATTTCATAAAAGTTGGAAAAAATGTTGACATTATCCTTTTATGTGCTATAATTCTTAATAAATGTAATATTTCTGTAACAAAAAGGTAAGAATTGGAGAACAAGAAGGGTAAATTATGAATAACAAAGGAAAGAAAATACTAGCGTTTGTTCTGGCGGGAGGATTGATGGTAGGCACTGCCGTGGTTTCAGGGCGGGCTGCGACACTGGCTACGGAAGAGCAGGTGGAAGGCGCCAGCGTTCTGATCGATCAGTATTGCAGCGATGTAGCGGCTGGTATGCTGACGGCAAAATCCCTGCAGTTTCTGGGAGTGGGAGACGTCACGGGAGCGGCCGTGAGCGCGGCGGAAGAACCAGAGGCTTCCCCGGAACCGACCCAGGAACCGGAGGCGACACCGGCGCCAACGGAAGAACCGACAGAGGAACCGGCCCATGTGGAGCTGAACCTCAATTACAGCCGTCTCGGCATCGCCAACAAAGTGGACACATATCTGAATGTCCGCAAGAAGCCGTCCAAGAGGGCTTCCATCGTGGGAAAACTGACGAAGAACGCGGGCTGCCATATTTACAATATCAAGAACGGCTGGGCGAAGATCGTGTCCGGCGATGTGCGGGGCTATGTGAAGGCCTCCTACCTCACCACCGACGAGAAGGCGGAGGAGCTCGCGAAAGAAGTGGGACGCAACTGCGTAGAGATTCAGACCAATTCGCTCCGCGTCCGCGCGCTGCCCACTACGTCCGCGCCGATTTACTCGGTGATCTCCGAGGGCGAGGAATTTGTCATTAAGAAGGAAAATCTGACGCTTGATTATATCAAGGACGTGATAGAAAAGGAAGATCTCTCCAAAGACGCGCTGGAGCGCGCCGGCGGCTATGAGGAGATCGAGGCGCAGATGGGCGACTTTATCTGTATTACCGTGGACAGCGACACCGCTTTTGTGGCAAAGGAGTATGTGAAAAAGCAGTATTCCTTAAAGCGCGCCGTGAAGGTGAAGAAGGTTTCCGCGAGCAAGTCCTCCGGGGTATCTTCCAGCCAGGCATCGATTGTGGAGTACGCGAAGCAGTTTTTGGGCAACCCCTATGTGTGGGGAGGCTCCAGCCTCACGGGTGGCACGGACTGCTCCGGCTTTACTATGAGCCTGTACGCGAAATACGGCCACTCGCTTCCGCACAATGCGGCGGCGCAGGCGGGCGTCACGAGGAGCGTCAGCTCGCCGAAGCCGGGAGATCTGTTCTTCTACAGCAACGGATACCGGATTAACCATGTGGCGATGTATATCGGCGGCGGCCAGGTGATTCACGCCAGCAACCCGACCGATGGCATTAAGATCTCGAATGCGTATTACCGTCAGCCGGTGAAGATCGGGCGAGTGATGGATTAGGTGACATTATAGGCTTATATGTATGATTATAAAAACACCGTTCTTGCACGGGGAAAAAGTGCCGAATATTCTATTCGCCACTTTAACCGCGCAGAACGGTGTTTTTTTTACAATATAATATAAGATAATGTCGCCGTGGCGGAGAGAGGAATTGGGGATATTTGATATCAGAAAATCATAGACGAACTTATAGAAAAATGGTATAATATTGGCGTTGAACAATTAAACAAATCAAGAAAGCAAATATTAACTAGAAAGGAATTAAGGTATGGGATATAATTTAGGGAGAGACGAATTCTTTTGGAGAATCGGGATTGAAGAGTCAGATAAGCTGTTGGAAGATATAAGGCAGCTTGACAATGTTAATTTTGCTGATGATAATGGAGGAACTTATTTGCATGTGGCGTGTAGTGCACATAATTTGGCAGTAGCCAAATTACTGTTGCAAAAAGGGGCTGCCCCAAACTGCAAAGATAAAAAAGGACATTCTCCGATATTATACGCTATAGGTATGTTGGATGAAACAAATCCTGATTTTTTAAGGGTATTTCTTCAATACGGATTGGATTTGAATGAGGACGTTAATGGAATCTCGCTAAGAGAAGTAATAAAATCTTTTCGAAACGAAGGTCTAAACAAGGTAATTGCTGAATTTGAAAGTAGAGATTAATACCCAACAGAAGTGATTATATCTCGGATTTCAGAGGGTTTATTGAAAACTGCTATTTTATGGGAGTGTGGTAGGAAAGTTTACATAAAGTCATAATACGAACCGAGGGGAGGAAGCTCTTCCGCATGGGTACAGCCGACAAGGACAGTCAGGGAAAAATTAAAGCGGTAAAAACACTCCACAGTGTGGAGCGAATTGAAAGGATGCTTTTATGAACGAAATTATAAAAAATGAAAATTGTTGGAGGTAGTTTTATGATAGATACAAGTGGAGAATGGTGGACAGGAGACTGTCTGGATGATATTGATGAATATTTGAAAGCGTTTTCAGAGGATAATGCTTTGGATATCAAGTCTGTCAAATGTAATACCTGTGGCAGCAATGCCCTGTTTGTCCGGCTTGACCGTGATGAAGGTGCTATTCAGGTAGTATGCCCTGCATGTAAAACGAAAAAGATCCTTCTGGATTGTGAAGACGTATGGGATGAGGCAAAGCCAAAAGCAATCCGGTGCCCAATCTGTAAAAAGAGGACGGCCTATCATATTAAGGTTGGTTTTTCAAGACGAAAAAACGGTAGCGTAAAGTGGGTATATATCGGGTCAATGTGTACGGAGTGTAAAACATTGGGTTCCTTTTTGGATTGGAAAATCGACTATGAGCCAACTGACGAAATGGAAAAAAACATATAGCAACAAAACAGAATTTGGAGGGTATGAAATGTTAGAGGAATTGATAAAAAAAATGGAAGATAAGATTGATAGTGATGATTTTGAAATGGTTCAGGAAGAATGTGTAGAAGAAATTGAACGAGCAGATTTAGGATTAAGTGCCGTTGAACCATTGCTGAAACTTATGGAACGTCACCCATTAGCTGATTTCGGCGTACCGGGGGCGATTGTTCATTTTGTTGAGAGATTTTATAAACAAGGATATGAGGATCTTCTCTTTCAATCCGTTAAAAATTCTCCTACAATACATACGGTGTGGATGCTTAATAGAATATGCAATGATAAAAATAGCGATAATAAGTATAAGGAACTTCTTATAGAAACGGCAGAGCGTAGTGACATTGATATTGCTATTGCAAAATCTGCAAAAGATTTTTTGAAAAATTGATATTTTACAACAATTTCGATTTTCCAAAGGAGGAAATTACAAATGTCAGAACTACGCTTTGAGGATATTTTAATCAATGCCGGGACAGATGAGTTTGGCCGGAAATCTGCCAATACGCCTTTTACTACCTCCAGGATGAGCTGGAATCTACAAGTAAGGGAGAACTGCTGGAAGAAGATATACAACATATCCAGGAACCGCTGGCGATTCTTCGCTATATGGATTTTTCAGTCTTGGACATCAAACTCCCCAATAATCCAGAAATCCCTGTACTGAACTTAAGCGGCGGATGCGACTGGCAGGAGGATGAGGGTTTGCACTGCTTGATAAAAAATAGACATGTGGTCTACATGGGTTCTTGGAACGATGAGGATGTGTGGGATAGCCATCTGCTGGACGATGACCAATATCTCGTCAATTATGTGCTATATCCTCAGCGTAAGGCATTACAGCAAAAAGTGGCGGAACGGCTGAAATAGCATTTACCAAAACAAACACCGATTGTCTAACTAAGCATTACCACATATAGCAACAAAATAATAGCACAGCGTCAGGGCGTATAGAAACCAGTCTGTGCGCTCTACTTTTATGTAAAAGAGCAGAAAATGAAGTATTCTGCCTTGCGGGTAATAAAAAACCCGTTCTTGCACGGGGTCGCGCAAGAACGGGTTTTTTATAAACAGCAACAGTGGGATGACCGTTCATAGAGTTACACGACTGTTTTACAAGACTATACGACTATTTACAGGGTTACACAACCGCTTTTAAGGGGTGAGGGCATGGGGGCACTCATGATTTTTGACATTAAAAATCATAGACGAACTTATGGAAACATGATATAATGACGAGGAAAGTGACGATGGCGCTTGCGCCAAGCGGTATTTGACGAGTATCCTTATCGAGACGGTAGTCGAGATGATATAATATAACTCAATATAAGATTTTTACATAGGGGGGCGGGTTATGGGAGATACAACGGACAAGATTCATTACCATCCGGGCTTTTATGGAGCAACCGAGCTGGAGTTTCGATTGGAAAGGGCGGAGCTTAGTTTTACTATTGAGTACACGCTGTTTAAGGAACCTACCCGGATTGACATGCTGGTGGTCACGAAGGAGCAGGGCGCCCTGCTGGACAATGAGGTAGGCAGGATTTTTAAGCAATATAACATTTTAGAATACAAAAGCCCGAATCAGGAGCTATCGATTGATGATTTTTTCAAGGTATGCGGATACGGCTGCATGTACAAGGCGCAGGGGGATATCGTGGATCAGATTCCCGAAGATCAGATTACGGTTTCTCTGTTCCGTGACACATATCCCAGGGAGTTGTTCAAGGCCCTGGAGGAGTCCGGGCGCACTATTGAACAGCCCTATCCGGGGATTTATTACATAAAGGGCAGGTTAATGTTTGACACGCAGATTGTTGTCATGAAACAGCTTGAGGCAGATAGGCACAGCGCCTTTAGGGTTTTATCCCGTGACGCCAAGGAGCAGGATGTCCGAAAGTTTTTGATGGAATCCGCCGCGCTCACCAAGCAGGGCGACAAGGCTAATGCTGATGCTGTATTTCAAGTCAGTATTCAGGCAAACCTAGAATTGTATGCGAAGATTAGGAGGGATGACTTTATGTGTAAAGCAATGGAAGATCTCATGCAGGATGTAATTGAAAAGAGAGTTCAAGAAGCTACATTAGAAACTGCTCAAAAATCCCGATTGGAGAGCATTGCTGCCATGATGAAAAAGCTGAATCTCACGGAGGATCAGGCGATGGATGTTCTTGACATACCGGATTCCGAGAGAAGCCTGTATGTCGTATGGCTTAGCAAAATGTAAGGTGAAGATCGAGAGAGTTATGGATTAGGGGACATTATAGGCTTATATTGATTGGATTATAAAAAACCGTTCTTGCACGGGATCGCGCAGAACGGTTTTTTTATATAATATAATGTCGCCGTGGCAGAGAGGGGAGGGGGATTGTCTGATTTTTGACTTGAGATTTTTACTAATATGTGATTGTGTTGTCGCCGTGGCGGAGAGGGGAATTTAATTATGCCACGCATTATTTACTTGGCTGTTTTTTGATAAGGGAAGATTAAGCAAAATTTAATGGAATTGTGTGTGCGGTTGTGGTAAAATATCAATACTGAACAATTAAACAAATCGGAATATGCAGAGGGGTTATTATGGAACGATATGAATTGAGCGATTGTGATAAGAGGCTGATAGAAATTGCTTTAAGA
>CANRJU010000104.1 GCA_947631075.1 uncultured Lachnospiraceae bacterium | reverse complement strand
GAATCCCCCGCATGATGTGAATGCCGAATTTCAGTCCCAGATCGTGCACATAATCCGCCAGGGGCTTAAATCCCTTCCCCCCTGCTGCCGACGGGAACCGGTCCGGGCACGGGAGAAGCCTGGAATACTCGTCCATCTCCACTTTCCAGAACGGTATGTACTGATACACATCCCGCTGGCTCCCGGCGTCGTGGGCATACCACTCAATATCCACCACCACATACTCCCAGCCGAAATCCTTCAGATACTTCGCCATGTAGTCCGCGTTGGCCTTCACCTGCTCCTCCGTCACGGCCGTGTCATAGTAATCGTAGCTGTTCCACCCCATGGGCGGTCTCTTTAATTGAATCATAGCGTCCCTCATACCTCCAGTTCTTTTTTATGTGATATTTTTTATATAATATATAATTACATATTATTGAGTTCAAATACGCATTCTGCCCTCAAATATTGTACTCCCCGTTCTTCACAAGCTGCCAGTCCACCAGGTCCGCCAGCGTAATGTGGTCGATCACGCCGTTCACCGCGTCGTTGATCTTCTGCCAGACAATCGTGGTCACGCACTCGTCCGCCTTGGGACAATTCTTTCCGGCGCCATCCACGCAGTCCACCGGCGCCATGCTCCCCTCCGTGAGCCGCAAAATCATCCCCACGGTGTACTCCTCCGGCCTCTTTGCCAGCAGATATCCCCCCTGAGGCCCCCGCATGCTCCGGACAAAGCCGCCTTTATTCAGCACGGAAATAATCTGCTCCAGATATTTGTCCGATATCCCCTGCCGCTCCGCCACGTCCCGGATGCGCACGGGCTTTTCCGTATCGTTGAGCGCCAGCTCCAGCATAAAGCGAAGCGCGTATCTTCCCTTGGTCGAAATCTTCATGACCTTTCTCCCTCCTGTCTGTCCACATAAAACCAAATAAACGCCCTGCGATTTTCTCTACTTACCATGATACATGAATACGCCCCAAAAAGCAAGTAAGGAAAATCCGGAGCAAACACACAACACCGCCGACAATGCAATGAATCCACCCCAAAAAAGCAAGCAAGGGAAAATCCGGAGCAAGCGCCCCGGATTTTCCCGAAAAGATTTTTATATGTGATCTGTTATATATTTTACAAAATGTTTGATCCGATTCAGTTCGATCAGTTGTCATCCTGCAGCGCGTCGTAACCCGTCTCGCCGGTTCTGACCTTGATGACCTCCGCCACATCGTAAACGAAGATCTTTCCGTCTCCGATATGTCCGGTGTAGAGGGCGCTCTTGGCTGCCTCGACTACCTTCGCTACCGGAACCGCGCTGACAATGACTTCTACCTTGATCTTAGGAAGCAGCGTAAACTCGACCGGAACGCCACGGTAATACTCGGCGGTTCCCTTCTGCGTACCGCATCCCAGAACCTGTGTCACGGTGATACCCGATACGCCGATGGCGTTCAGCGCTTCCTTCAGATCCTCAAACTTGCTCTGCTTACATACAATCGATACCTTGGAGAGCCGGACGTCGGACGCCACATTTCCCTCTCCTTGCAGCACCTGTACCGGCACGGCGTCGTTGACCGAAACCTTCGGAGCCGCCGACTTGTCATATTCCATACTCTTTACGACAGCGCCCATGCCGTCTGTGCTGATGCCGCTGACGCCGTCCACTGTAGTAAGGAATCCTGCATACGCGGACTTCAGACCGTGCTCCATGCTGTCCAGTCCGACAATCTCTTCCTCCTCGGTAACGCGGAGTCCCACGAGCGCCTTAATGATAAAGAACACAATCGTGATTGTCACAAAGGTCCACGCCGCTACCGTCAGAACACCCAACAGCTGCAGTCCCAGGAGCTTAAATCCGCCGCCGTAGAACAATCCGGCAAGCTGGTTTCCGGCAGAATCTGCCAGGCTGTAGCCCGGAGCCGACGGAGTGGCGAACAGACCGGTCGCGATGGTACCCCAGATACCGTTCATCATGTGAACCGCAACAGCGCCCACCGGATCGTCTACCCGGAGCTTGTAGTCCAACAGCCATACGCCGAATACTACCAGAAGGCCTGCGACAGCGCCGATGACAATCGAGCCGAACGCGTCTGTGACGTCACAGGGAGCCGTGATGGCCACAAGGCCTGCCAGAGAGGCGTTCAGACACATGGAAACATCCGGCTTGCCATACTTGAGCCATGTGAAAATCATGCACACGACCGTTGCCACCGCCGGTGCAATCGTCGTCGTCACGAAAATGGATCCCAGCTGCTCTACGCTGGTTGCGGCAGCGCCGTTAAATCCATACCAGCCCAACCACAGGATAAACACGCCCAGGGCGCCGATCGTCAGGTTGTGGCCGGGGAAGGCGTTGACCTTTGTAATCTTTCCCTCTTTATTCTTCGTAAACTTTCCGATACGGGGCCCTAGTATCTTCGCGCCCACCAGGGCGGAAATACCGCCTACCATATGGATAGCGCAGGATCCCGCAAAGTCGTGAAATCCGAGCTGGGAGAGCCAGCCGCCGCCCCAGATCCAGTGCGCCTCGATCGGATAGATCAGCGCCGAAATCACTGCGGAATAAATACAATAGGACAAAAACTTCGTTCTCTCTGCCATGGCGCCGGAGACGATGGTCGCCGTCGTAGCGCAGAATACTAAGTTAAATACGAAATTGGACCAGTCGAAATTGGCATAGCTTGTGAAGATGTCAAATCCCGGCTTTCCGATAAATCCTAACAGGTCCTCTCCTAACAGCAGTCCGAAACCGATGAGAATGAACATCACGGTACCGATACAGAAATCCATCAGGTTCTTCATAATGATGTTACCGGTGTTCTTCGCCCTCGTAAAACCGGCCTCCACCATGGCGAATCCGGCCTGCATCCAGAACACCAGCGCAGCTCCGATCAGAAACCAGACCCCGAATACCTGATCGTTTAATGCTGTCATAATTTCCTCTGTCATAAACATTCCTCCAATCATTTTATTCGGAAAGCACTCCGTCCCGGAATAGATTCCTGCAAGCCCGTAGGCAGTCTCCTGAAACAGAAAAAGCGCCTCGCAGTAAACTGCGAAGCGCCTTTGCTTTCGATACACCCATTATACTTCATCTAAGAAAAATGTCAAGTGCCCGATTTCAATTTTGTCATTTCTGACAAAAAGACATGCCTTTTTCAATCCTCTTTTCATCACATCCGACAAAATGACAAAATCAGACGGCCTTTTTGTACATATCCAGCAGAATCTTCAGCCGCCTCAGCTCCAGAGGCGCGCCGAGGAACGCGTTGATTCCCACTTTCATTCCCTCCTGCACGGTGTCCTGGCCGCCGCCTCCCTCTATGGACACAAAAATCGGCACGTCCTCTCCCGGCCTCTCCTGCCGCCGGAGCGCCTCCGCGAATTCCAGGTAATCCATGTCCGCGGGATTCCCCACTAACAGGATCAGATCGAAGGTTCCCTCCCTGTAGCCGCTCCACAGCGCCAGCGCCTCCCCGCCGCTGTAGGCGATATCCACCCTGGCTCCGTTGAGCTGGAGCATCGGCGCCGTCAGCTTTTCCCTCTGGCGTGTATTCTCCACCACGAGAATCGAATAATCGCTGAAATCCGGCCCGCTCCACTGAAACGCCTTCCCTGAATATCCCGCTCCCGCCAGATGATTCCTGGATTTTAACAGCGGAATCCGGATCTCGATCTCATTGATATCCGTGCCTTTCCGGGACAGCTTCATGTCGCCGCCCATAATCTCGACCAGCTTTCTCGCCACAATCAGGGAAAAGCTGGTGCCCAGATACTCCTCCCCGATGTCCCACGCCGTCTGCTCCTCCAAGCTGGACATCTGAAAATGCCTGCCCCAAAAGCCCTCCTCTATCATTACGCCCGTATCTTCCAGCGTCAGCGAAAGATAACTCTCCCCGCCTCCCTGGTCGACGTCCCGGCCCCAGGCGACGACTTTCCCCTCGCCTCCTGTGGCAACCAGGCAGTTGCTGATGATGTTGTCCATGACCTGCGTGATTTTGCCGGCGTCCCCGTAATACTCACTCCACCTCAGGTCCAGATGATATTCTAACTCCATCCGGGAGCCGTTCAGACGCTCCTGCCAGCTGCTAAAGACCTCCCAGAGCATCTCGTCCAGCGCGAATTTCTTATTCTCCAGCTTGACCTCGCCCTTGTCCACGCTGTCATACGTTGTCACGTTGTCAATGACCCGGTTGATATAGGAGAGCGCCCGGTGCGTTCTTTTCTTTTCCTCCTCCGTCCATGTCTCCTGACGGAGAATCTGGCGCACGACCTTCAGCGGGGAGCGCAGCTCCCTGGCAATCATTCGGGAAAAGTTCTGGCGCACCTCCATCGTCGTCTGCTCCTCCTTCAGTGCGCGGGCCAGGATCTTCCGGTTGGCGTCCTCCGCCATGATCTGATGCTCATGCAGCTTGTGCATATCCTGCGTCGTGATCAGAATATAGTCGGTCCGATCGCCCAGATAGCTGTAGCGGATGCACTTGTAGCGGTACTCCTCGCCCCTTTTCCGGGTACGCACAAACAGCATTTCTTCATTTTTGCTGTATTTCAGAATCTCAATCATGTGCGGCAGGTTCATAGCGGACTCATACAGCTCCCGGTCCTCCGGGTGCACATATTCCTCCGCCGCCATCCTCATAAAATCATCGTAGCTTGCCTGGGGAAATTCCTCGTGAAAGGGTTTTTCTTCCGTGAAATACCCGTTTAGCTCCCCCGTCTCCGCCTGAATACAGAGCAGCATCTCGTACAGCTTGTCCGCCTGCAGCTGCAGGATGCGGTTCAGATCGTACCGGCGCTTTTCCTCCCACTCCCGCTCCTCGATGTGGCGCATATTTCCGAGCAGGCGCAGCGGCTTTCCGTCGCGCCAGCTCTTGCCCACCTCCACCTCGAACCACTGGTAGGAAATCTCCCTGGTACTGCGGTTTATGGACTTGAACCTAAGATCCGCCTGTACCCGGTCGCTTTCCTGCAGCATCTTCTCCGCCTTGGGAATATCTAACGGGTGCAGGAAGTTGTCCTTCCGGAGCAGCTCCATAATGTCCCTATCCCCCTTGGGAACGCAGGGAATAAAGCGCCCCCTCCTGGAACCGCTCTGGATGTTCAGCTTTTTCTCCTGATAATTGTAGTCGAACCAGAAGCTGGCCGATATGCCCACCAGAATCTGGTTTCTCTGCTTCTCCCTCTCCAGATCCAGCGCCGTCTTGTGGCGGGCGGTAATATCAATCAGAATACACAGGTACTCGCGCCCGTCCTCCGTCTCGTCGTACTTCTGCCCCAAAAGCTGGAACCACCGGACGCCCTCGACGCCCTGCTGGCTACGAAACTCATAGTCGATATTTTCACCGTTTTCAGCTCGCTGGATGATGTGATTCTTCAAGCCCTCCCGGTCCTCCAGTATGGTGAACATCCCGGAGCTTCCCACATACTCCTCCCTGGTCGTCTGCAGCATCCGCAGGCCGCGCTCATTGGCATCGATCACATAGAAGTTGCTGCTGCTGATAAGAATTTTCAGCACGCCGCCCGGGATGTTCTCATAAATGATATCGCGATCCTGCCGGAACGAAGTCGCCTGGCTGGTGTCCACTGCCAGACTGCGCACGGTGCGCTTTCCCAGCAGATTCCGCTCCCACTCGCCGCTCTCCCAGATCCAGAGCAGCTCTCCGCCGCGATGGCGCATCCGGTACCTGACGATATATGTCCCGTCCCGCTCCAGCCCTCGGAGCATCTCCTCCCGGAACCGTTCATAATCCTCCGGATAAATCAGCTCAGACATCCGGGCATGGCACAGCATCATCAGCTCCTGCCGGTCGTATCCCAGCATGCCGCAAAAATCATCGTCCATGCGAATGATGGGAAAGCCTCCCTTTTCATCCGCTTCAAATTGTTTTTCCCCGTGAGGCGTCAGCTTTGCCCACTGTCTGCTCTGCCAGTCTCCCATAAGCACCTTCCTTCTCCTGTCCTCACTTCTTGCGTCTCGCCACTACCACGAACCGTCCCTCCTCCGTCTGATAGGCGCAGGTCACCAGCGTCAGGAGCTGGTCGCCGTACTCCGGCGTGATGCCGGTGTCGTACTGGGACAGCTTTTTGACATTTTTCACATAGGTCTTGAACTGCTTCTCCGACAGCGGTCCCGGATAATTGTAGTACTTGAACACGTCCTGATCCTCTTTAAAAATCTGGGAATAAAAGGCCGCGACCACCTCGTACTCCCGCTCCTCGGTCAGCGTGTCAAAATAAATAATCTTGTGTTTTTTGTAAAAATCCTCGGTCTGGAAGTCCATCAGATGAGCAAACATCAGGCCGCTTTTCATGTGGTGCCCATACACCATGAGATTCTGGTTCGGGTCGTTCTCGTCGCAGTGGGCGTCCAGAAAAGGAAGCCCGTTCACGTCGTACTCCTTCTGATAATTCCGGTGCAGATAGTATTCATTTTCATCCGGCATCTGCATGACGGGGTAGTTGATCTGGGAATCCTTCACCTCCACCCATCCGATAATATCCGGATTTTTCTTGTAGAGCTTCCGGTATTTCTTCAGAATGACCTGTCCCTTTTCCGTCTTGATCTCCGTGTTCGCCTCCGCGTCGTCCTCGCTCTTTAGATCGACCAGATCCTGTAGCTCTCCCTCCGTCTGCCTGGCGTTCATGTAATACCGCAGCAGATACAGGCCGCTCCCCAGAAATACCAGCGCGCAGACTATCAGCGCCGCGTTCATCACCCATTTCTTTTTCACATTTACCTCCTGTCCGGACCATCGTCCCCATTTCACGTCTCAAAAAGACAGGCGCATGGACGTAAAGCGGATCCCGTCCGCCCGCTGCTCCGGCCCCAGCGCCTTAAACCCCATTTTCTTGTAAAATCCCACCGCGTAAGGAGAGGAGTTGACCGTCACGGCGCGGATCTTCGGATTCTCCATGGCCACCTGGTCCACGACCAGACGCACCAGCCTCCCCGCCACGCCCAGGTGGTGGAACTTGTCGCGCACGAACAGGAGGGATATGTGCTGTCCCTCCCGCAAGGCGATGACGCCCACCAGGTAGCTGTTCAGGTAACACCCCCAGAACTTCATCTCGCCCTGGCGGACCTTTTCCACCATATTCCCATACTCAATAAAATGACGGAAAGTCTTAACGCCCATTTCCTCATAATCCGGCACCTCGTATTTTTCAAATACTTCCCAGACTAAGTCCAGCGCTTCTCTCAGTTTTCCAATTTGTATCCTGCAGATCTGCAAACTCCGTTCCTCTTTTCTGTCTCTACATAGCCTCCAGCGTATCCCGGATCGCCCGGATAAAATCCTGACTGTTCAGGACCGTCACGTCCTTAAGGGATGTGATCAGCGCCAGATCCTTCGTCATCTTGCCCGCCTCAATCGTGGACAGGGTCGCCTTATCGAGTTTGTCCGCAAATTCCATCAGTTCCGGAATATCGTCTAACTCGCCTCTCTTGCGGAGCGCGCCCGTCCAGGCAAAAATCGTGGCCACCGAGTTGGTGGACGTCTCCTCGCCCTTCAAGTGCTTGTAGTAGTGGCGCTGCACCGTCCCGTGAGCCGCCTCGTACTCGTACAGGCCGTCCGGCGATACGAGAACGGACGTCATCATGGCCAGGGAACCGCACGCGGAGGATACCATGTCGCTCATGACGTCCCCGTCGTAGTTCTTGCAGGCCCATATAAACCCGCCCTCAGTCTTCATCACGCGGGCCACCGCGTCGTCGATCAGCGTGTAGAAATACTCCAGTCCCGCCGCCTCGAACTTCTCCTTGTACTCCGAATCGTATGTTTCCTGGAAAATGTCTTTGAAGTTGTGGTCGTATTTCTTGGAAATCGTGTCCTTGGTGGCGAACCACAGATCCTGCCTCGTATCCAGCGCGTAGGAAAAGCACGCTCTCGCAAAGCTCTTGATGGACTGATCCGTGTTGTGGATGCCCTGGATGATTCCCGGCCCGTCGAACTCGTGAATCGTCTCGCGGATCTCGGTACCGTCCTCCGCCGTGAACACTAGCTCCGCCTTGCCCTTTCCGGGAACCTTAATCTCTGTGTTCTTGTACACGTCGCCGTAGGCGTGGCGGGCCAGCGTGATGGGCTTCTTCCAGTTCTTCACGCAGGGATCGATGCCCTTTACCTGAATGGGCGCGCGGAACACCGTGCCGTCTAAGGCCGCGCGGATCGTGCCGTTGGGCGACTTCCACATCTCCTTTAGGTCGTACTCGGTCATGCGGGCCGCGTTGGGCGTAATCGTGGCGCACTTGACCGCTACGCCGTACTTCTTAGTGGCCTCCGCCGAATCCAGGGTCAC
>CANRJU010000103.1 GCA_947631075.1 uncultured Lachnospiraceae bacterium | reverse complement strand
CAACTGTTCCTGCGACATTCCTGCCTGCTTGCGGATAGATTTCAATTTTTCTGCAAATGTCATGTTCGTGACCTCCTGTTTTGATATATTCAGTATAGGAAATCATATTTTATAGTACAAGCAAGCAGAGTTTACATTTCAGTTTTTTCTGCTACTCTGCGTGGCATTTCTGAATTTTAGGCGTTTTTACTGTTTGAAGTCCTGAAAGTACACATTGATATAATCATTATCTCCTTCAAACGATGGACACATTACCAAATCTTGCCCTTCTTAAATTTTTCTGCCTCTTTAATTTTTATAAGTAATTCAACACAATAATACCATACTACTATTACTAAATATGTCTTTTCTTCTGAACAGCGCTCTGCTACTCCTGTTTTAATAAAAACATACCAATCATATATCAAAAAAATAATCTCCGGTATAAATATCACATAAGAAAAAACACCTAATAGACTCATTTGATTTCGTTTTTTTGCACTTGTTGTTGTTCCCCAAGTAGTTTTATGTGCGATTAGCATTGCAGCCAATTTTCTATTTTTAATGGTAATTTTTTTACTGAATGTTTTAAATGTCATAGAATGTATTCTGCATGACACTATAAAACATATCAATGTTATTACTGTCAGATATATCATGGCTAAAAATCGCACATTACATACCTCCCGATTCCAATTAGTTCAAGTCTCTCTGAAATTTCGTTGTCGGTTTTACGATATACATTAGTCAAGCAACTCCTTCATCATCTCATCGACATCGGTATAAGCCTTGCCAATAGCTGGATTCTTCTTCATCTGCTGCACTTCATTGATTGCTTCCAACGTATCTTCGTTCGGGATATCAAGCCTTACCTCAAACGGGAATCCCCTAAAATGAATTGCCTGTCGCAAAAAGACATTGATCGCCGTTGTCATGTCCATGCCAAGAGCGGCAAAAATCTCCTGTGCCTCCTGCTTGATTTCCCTGTTCATGCGGATTGTCATGCTCGTATCTGTTCTTGTAGCCATGCTAACACCCCTTTCTGGTTGTTTTATCTATATTATAGTTGTTTTTATGTCCATTGTAAATACCACATCACGAAAATATTCTCTTTCATTCGGCCCTTTTCACAAGAATTGCTCATTCAGTATTGCGGTTTTAAATCGCAAAACTTATTGACTCAACCATTGTTTTCGGATATAATATTCAACAAGCGGAGGTGGTTAAGTTGATTTACAGGCCCAAATATGTAGAGAAAATAATGGCTTATGCAGACACTCCTTTTGTAAAAATACTTACAGGTGTGCGCCGCTGCGGAAAGTCTACAATACTCAAAATGATTATGGAAAAGCTGCAAACAGAGAAAAATATCCCTGCGGAGCGCATTATAAGCTGCCGTTATGATTCTATGGAATACGACGATATGACGGCCAGCCAGATGTACGCCCAGCTAAAAAAGCAGCTATCCTCCGACAGAAAAACCTATTTATTTCTGGATGAGGTCCAGGAAATTCCGAAGTGGGAAAAGGTTGTAAATTCACTCATGTCAGATTTTGATGTAGACATTTATTTAACCGGATCCAACTCCCGGATGATGTCCTCTGAAATATCGACCTATCTCACCGGCAGATATGTTTCCTTTCGGATTTATACCCTGTCCTTTGAGGAATACCAGATGTTCCGGGAAAAATATGCCGCCGTGGGAACTCCCAGAGAGGAGCTTATGAACTATGTCCGTATGGGCGGCTTTCCAGCGACACATTTGCAGGCATACTCCCCAGATGAAATCTATACGATTGTCCGTGATATATACAATTCAACTATTTTTTCGGATATCGTCAGACGAAACCAGATTCGAAAAATCGACCAGCTGGAAAGGGTGGTAAAATACATTTTCAATAATGTGGGAAATACATTTTCAGCAAAATCAATCTCTGACTACCTGAAAGCAGAGCGCCGTTCCCTCGACAACGAAACGGTTTACAACTATTTGGAAAAACTGGAAAAAGCATATCTGATTCACCGCTGTTCCCGTTACGATCTGCAGGGAAAAGAGCATCTGAAAACGCAGGAAAAATTTTACCTCGCAGACACGGCCCTTCGGTACAGCGTCCTTGGATACAACAAAGACAGCGCCGCTTCCAGCCTTGAAAATATCGTGTATCTGGAGCTGTGCAGGCGCGGATACACGGTCAACGTGGGAAAAACCGGCGATGGCGAAATTGATTTTGTTGCGGTGCAGCAAAACGAAAAAATATATGTCCAGGTCGCGCAGGAAATCCGTTCGGAAAAAACAGAGCAGCGGGAATATGACCGCCTGTTAGAAATACACGATAATTACCCCAAGTACGTCCTTACGACCGATGAATCTGCCGGAGGAAATTATGAGGGCATTAAAACAATGCACATCGCTGATTTTCTTTTGAGTACAGAGTATTAAATGTTTTCTCCCTCATATTCCTGCTGTAACCATTTTATTCAGATTTTGATATGCCGAACTTGCTTTTTCGTGCAAATATGGCATCTTTGAGGTTGCTTTTTCGTGCAAATCAGTGACTTTCGAGGTTGCTTTTTCGTGATTATCCATGTATAATAAGCATAATATATGCACATAATGATATTCGAACCAAGATATCCTTTAATCCCATGATATTAAGGAGGAGCCGCCATATGCTGAAAAGAAAAATCTACGACCGCCTCGTATCCTGGAAAGAAAAAAGCAACGGACAGACTGCTCTTTTGATTGACGGGGCGCGCCGCGTCGGCAAAAGCTATATTGCCGAGCAATTTGCCAAGCAGGAATACGCGAGCTATATTTTCATCGATTTTGGAAATGTGTCAAAGGATATTTTAGACCTTTTTCAATATGAGAGCAGCGATCTGGACCTTTTTTTCGCCAAGCTCTCTGCTTTTTATTCGACTGCCCTTCACAATCGGGATTCCCTGATTATCTTTGATGAGGTACAGCAATTTCCCATTGCCAGACAGCTCATCAAATATCTCGTGGCGGACGGGCGGTATGATTATCTGGAAACCGGCTCCCTGATCCGCCTGAAAAAAAATACAGAAAACATCATTCTTCCCTCGGAAGAGGACCATATCGAGATGTTTCCTATGGATTTTGAGGAATTTTTGTGGGCGATGGGGGACGAGGCCACTGCTCCCTTGATCCGCAAATGCTTTGAACAGCGAACGCCTCTCGGACAGGCGCTCCATCGGAAAATTATGAACGACTTCCGACAGTATATTCTCGTAGGAGGCATGCCCCAGTCCGTCCTCGCTTACATCCATGAAAAAAACTTTGAGGCATCCGACGAGGCCAAGCGCCGAATCCTGCGCCTTTACCGTGACGACATATCCAAATTCGCCGCCGGATACGAGGAAAAAGTATATGCTGTATTTGACGGCATACCCAGCCAGCTTTCCGCCAAGGAAAAAAAGTTCAAGCTGTCGTCCATCAGCAAAAACGCTCGCTTTCGTTCCTATGAGGACTCATTTATCTGGCTGAATGAGGCAATGGTCGTCAACACCTGCCTCAACTCCACCGATCCCGGCGTCGGCCTGGCGCTCAGCGCGGACCACTCCACGCTGAAATGCTTTATGGCTGATACCGGACTGCTCGTAACCCTTGCCTTCATGGACGGATCCTTCACCGATAATGAGCTTTACAAGGCAATCCTGTTCGACAAGCTCAATGTTAATGAAGGAATGATTATGGAAAATATCGTGGCCCAGTGCCTGCGCCAAAATGGCCACAAATTATACTATTATTCCAGAAATGACAGCCAAAACCGCGAAAACCACATGGAAGTCGATTTTTTGATTACAAAGGGCAAAAAAATATCTCCCATCGAGGTAAAATCCGGCAATTACCGCTCCCATGCCTCGCTGGATAAATTTCGGAAAAAGTTTTCGCATCAGGCGGGCACGCCCTATATCCTCTACCCCAAGGACGTAATGGAAAAGGACGGCATCTGGCACCTGCCCCTGTATATGGCGATGCTTCTGTAACCGTAAAATTGTTTTATCCTCTTGCGGAAAATGCGCAGAAATGCTACAATATTCCTGTAGCATCCGACATCTGGGAATGATGGAACTATCATTTCATGATAAAATTAGGAGGTATGAACTTATGGAAGAAAAGTTAGATCAGCTGTTACAGGAGATGGCAGCCATGAAGGAGCAGCTGGACAAGCAGGACGAGCAGTTGGATTACATCGTGAAGCGCCTGAATCATATGCGTGATAAGGCTCATAGCGAGAGAGACAGCCGCACAGCATGGCCGAAATAATGTAAAGATAACGAACCGGAGAGCCCTCAGAAGGAAATCTCCGGTTTGCTTTCTTCAAACTTGATATTTTAATCGCAAACAGAAAGGACTTAATCAGCAAAGTCCCCTCTGACTTATGTGACTCATACAAAGCCTAAACCCTATCAAGAAATCTTTTTTAATTTTTCGCTATGATCCTCAAGTACTTTTTTTATTACATCTATATCCATTTGCATAGCTTCAAGTTGTTCTATTCCATTTGCGTATCTTCGATATGTAGATGTATAACAAGATTCTATATTCTGTAATCGTGGCAACACATCATTTTCCAACAATAATTGTACCGGTTTTAATTTTGCGTCTAATAACTGTGAAATAAAAATCTTATCTTCGTTTGATAATGCCATAACTTCACTCCCTTTCCTTTTATCTAAGTATATACTAATTTATATACAATGTCCACTATCTTTTTTGAAAACCTTGATTCCCCGCCCGGAGAGTGATACACTGTATGTGGCCCGCTGTCGGATGCAGCTACAACGACGGTAAAGCCGGCTTTTTCACCTTCAACTATGCAAGTTGACACAAATTCACACGCTTTAAAGGAGAAATTACCATGACCCCTCACAAACCCACAAAAATCATTTCTCTACTATTGATATTTTCCCTTTTCCTCACAGGAAACACTCCGTGTATTTCCACAGAAAGCACCGGCCTATCCTGGCAGGAGCGCTGGGTGCGCGACGGCGCCGGAGACGCCAGCCGCGTCATGCTGACTCCCGGCAGCACCCCAGCGAATCTGAATTTTTGCTGGTATTCGGAAAATCCCGGTTCTCCCGCGGTGGAAATCAGCGAGGACGACGACTTTCAGTCCGCCCGCTTGTTTCGCGGAACCGTTTTAAAAATCAACCGCAGCAGCGAAACCACCCACTACCGGGCCTCCCACCGGGTCAGCGTGACCGATTTTTTTCAGGAAAATAAAACATATTATTACCGCTATACCAACGATATCACGGCGTCGCCTGTAAAATGGTCCAGTCCCCGCACCTATTCCACAAGGGATACAAAATCATTCTGCGCCCTCTTAATCGGAGACGCTCAAATCGGCGCTTTCGGCGACATCGCCTCCGACACCGAAACTCTCTGCCGCACCTTGGAACAGGCGGAGCAGACGGCTCCCGACGCCGCTTTTCTCCTCTCCGCCGGGGATCAGATCGACTACAAGACCGACCAGGACGAGATGGGGCTGCGGGAGAGCCAGTACGCCGGCTTTACCTACCCCGACCTGTTCCGGAGCCTGCCGGTCGCCGCCGCCATCGGAAACCATGAGACAAAGGGAACCGATTACAAATATCATTTTTATAATCCCCAAAGCGCCGGCAATCCGGGCGCTACCCCGTCCGGCTGCGATTATTATTTCCGCTACGGAAACGCCCTGTTTCTTGTGCTAAACAGCAACAGCCGCGACAGCGAATCCCACCGGAAATTTATGAAAAAAGCCATTCAAAAAAACGGGGACGCCAAATGGCGCATTGTCCTGTTCCACCACGATATCTACGGCTCCGGCGCCGCCCATTCCAACCGGACCGGCGCCAATATGAGGATTTTCTTCGCGCCGCTCATGGACGAATTTGCCATCGACGTGGTCTTTACCGGCCACGACCACTCCTACGCCCGCTCCTATTCCATGCTCGACGGCACGGCCATTGACGGGGACACGAAAAAGGGCCGGGACTGCATTCTAAAAAATCCGCCGGGAACGACCTATTTTACTCTGGGCACCTCGTCAGGCAGCAAGACTTACGACCTCGCCTCTCCCCGGCAATTTTATGTGTCAGAGCGGAAAAACGGCCGAACGCCCACATTTTCCACCCTCACCGTGACGACAAAAACCTTAAAAGTCAAAACTTATGATTATAATGGAAAAAAATTCGCCGGTGATTTTATTTTGAAAAAAACGGAAAAAAAGAAAAATCCCGCCGCTGAAATTCAGAAAATACAGGCCAAAAAATTAAAAAAATACGAGAAAAAATATGCAAAAAAATCCGTTCAAAAATTGAAAAAAGCACTAAAGGCATATCGACGCCTGTTCCGCCCCACCGCAAGGGATAAGGGCGCCGAAAAAGCCGCCCGCCTCTTTGGCAAAAAAAACGATCCTCTGTCCTATTACGGCTATGTCGCGGGCACTACCGACGCCCTGCCGGACGGATTCTCCACGCTCTTAGATAAGACCCGCAAGCAGCAGATAAAAATCTCCATGAAAAAATTCCGCGCCGCCGTCAAGCGGATAAAAAAAGCAGAAAAACAACTCTTGTAAACTTTATTATTATATAGTACTCTATTGATTGCAGATGAGAAACCGCCTAAGCAAACTTTCATCGCGACAACGAGGTTCAGGCAAGTTTGCTAGAAATGGAGATTTGTACTTATGAATAATAAATTAGTGTCTGCTCATCAAGCAGCATTTTAAACACAAATGCTGAATGTTAATCTTTTCGGCAGATTTGTCTGCCATTTGCAACTTGAAAAAATCATAATCCAATAAATGCAAAAATGAACCGCTGCCAGGTGGTTCAAATTCATCGCAAGGATGGATAATGCGATAGAGCTGCGGGTAGTTATATCCAGCCTGGTCCTGATCAGACCAAGACCATAACACCTCTTTGCCAGACTGAATCCCCTTTCGACTTCAATACGGTCGGTGTTATCCTCATATGCCTGTTTCTTTTCCTCGGCGGATAATGCGCGCGGACGCCCGAGCGCAGGCCCGGATATGCGGATGCCATGCTCTTTACAATAAGCACGGTTTGTCCGGTTGCGATAGATCTGGTCCACCAGCACACGCTCCGGATAATGGCCGGTCCGGTCATGATACCGCTCGATGGCTCCTTCCAGCACATCACATTCATTGTACGCATCAAAGCAGAGATGCTCCAGCCGGGCAATCCCTTTTTCATCAATGCTCATATCCAGCTTGGCGCCGAACTCCACCGGCGTTTTTGCCTTGCCCCGGACAATCGGGCGGATGTATGGCTGGCTGATGCTGACAATGCGGTCCTTAACGCTGTGGACTCTGTTATCATACATGTACTTCTGCTGCTCGTACAGTTCGCGGATTACCCTTATCCGCTGCATCTGCTTTTCCGTAAACTCTATGTCATCCTGTTCCATGTAGAGGTCAATATAGGACAGGTCCCGCCTGACGTACTGCAGCTGCTTTTTGACAGCGTTCCGGATTTTTTTACGTGACCGTTTTTTGCATTTTGCCAGGTTCAGGTAATCCTTCCTTGCTTTTTGGCGGTACATCCTCGGTCTGTAATAATTGTATTCGTAACAGATCTGGTCAAGGATGGATTCCAGGTTTTCCCTTGCCTCATTTAAAAGATTTACATCCTGGGGATAGGAGATCTGCTGCGGCGCACAGGTCGCATCCAGGATCAGGGTGCCCCGGTTGCCAGCCGCGGAATCGCTGCCGTCCGGATCATCATTGTCGCCGCCCGCCGGCGGATCCTGCGGAGAGTTATATTCTGCGATCATTTCGTTTATCTCTGTCAGGACTTCATCCGTAAGGCGTTTGCGGAATTCGACCAGGAGCGATGGCACGAACGGTATTTTATCCTGATAGCCGGAAAGCCCGATGAAATATTGATAATACGGATTCTCCCGGATCTGTTCTACCAGCTCCCGGTCGGAATAACCGTACTGTTTTTGGATCAGCAAAGATCCCAGGGCTGTCTGTAATGGTTTTGCGGGCATTCCTGTCCCGCTCGGGAACAGGGAAGCATACCGTTCTTCAATTTCAGCCCACGGTATGGCCGCTGCTTTTTGGATCCAGCGGTTTTCAGGATTCATTTTTAGCCCAATCGGCTGATCAAAATCCGAAAGGGAGTATTGGCGGTTTCGATTAAATTTGTACATATGCGCCTCCAAAGTGCAAGGTTTTTATTAAAATACTGCGTTTTTCTTTGCACTTCCAGTATACCATAAACAGCTTGAAATGTCTGTAAAATCGATGAATTATGGCATTTTTTTCATTCCAAAGCAGACACTA
>CANRJU010000102.1 GCA_947631075.1 uncultured Lachnospiraceae bacterium | reverse complement strand
TATCCCGCCTCCCGGAAATTGATCAGAAGATTTCTGAGAATTCCCGGGGATGGAAGATTGACCGGATCGCCAGGGCGGAGCTCGCGATCCTGCGGCTGGCCGTTTACGAGGCTCTGTATGATGAGGACGTGCCCGTGGGGGTCGCGGTGAATGAGGCGGTAGAACTGGCAAAGCAGTATGGAGCGGACAACGGCCCTTCTTTTGTAAACGGAATTTTAGGAAAGATAGTCAATGAATAATGGATGTTGGGACTGGAAAGCGCGTGAATCGTGGTTTTTCAGTCTTTTCTCTTGTAAAAATGCGCATGAGAATATTTGTAAGGAGTGCGGCAAAATGAAAAGTTCCGATTATCATGTATATTAGACGATTGACGATTATCTGAAAATGACCAGACGGGATGATTTTGTCTATATTAAATTTCGGAACTCCGGTGAAACAATCGCTTGAATAAACCTTGAATAAATTTATTCAAGATTTATTCCGTCTTGAAAATAATTGACTTTTTATAACCATTTTTATATAATGTAACAAGGGAGGCGTTTTAGCATTAGGAATGCGTGAAATAAAATGCTAATAGAGAGTGGTCAATGAATAGAGGAAAAGTGTATTCGGTCTCGTCAATCAACCAGTATATTAAAAACATGTTTTCTAACGAATATGCCCTGTCAGTTGTATTTGTGAGAGGAGAGGTTTCTAATTGCAAATATCATAGCTCCGGGCATATTTATTTTTCCATCAAGGACGCCGGATCCCAGCTGGCCTGCGTGATGTTTCGGGGGGACAGGCGAGGCCTTGATTTTGCGCTGGAAAACGGACAGGAAGTCGTGGTGGGCGGCTCCATCAGTGTGTACGAGAGAGACGGGAAATATCAGTTATACGCAAAGAAAATCGTGCTGGCGGGGGACGGCCTGCTGGCGGAGCGGTACGAGCAATTAAAGAAAAAATTACAGGCCATGGGGTATTTTGACGAGGATCGGAAACTCCCGATTCCGCCCTACGCGAAGCGGGTCGGTATTGTCACGGCGCAGACCGGGGCGGCCATTCAGGATATCATTCAGATTACGGCCAGGAGAAATCCCTACGTCCAGCTGATTCTGTATCCGGCGAAGGTACAGGGCGACGGGGCGGCGGAGTCGGTGGTCCGGGGAATAAGGCGGCTGGACGAGTTGGGCGTTGATACCATTATCGTCGGTCGGGGCGGCGGCTCGATGGAGGATCTGTGGGCGTTCAATGAGGAGATCGTGGCGCAGGCGATTTTTGAGTGCCGGACGCCGGTGATTTCGGCGGTGGGCCACGAGACGGATTTTACCATTGCGGATTTTGTGGCGGATCTGCGGGCTCCCACCCCTTCGGCGGCGGCGGAGTTAGCGGTGTACGACGTGCGGGGCGTGCTGGAGCGGCTGTACGGGTACAAGGACCGGATGGCCAGAGAGATACTTCAGCGCGTGGACGCCCTGCGGGACCGCCTGGAGCAGACGGAGAGGCGGCTGGAACTGCACAGTCCCGCGAGTATGATTCGGGACCAGCGGCAGCGGCTGACGGATCTGGAGGACAGGCTGTGCCGTCAGGCGGAGCGGGCCGTGAAGGATAAAAGACAGGAGCTGGCGCTGCTCGCCGGGCGGCTGGACGGCGTCAGTCCGCTAAAGAGGCTGGAGGCGGGTTACGCCTATGTGTCGGACGGAGAGGGACGCATGATTCACTCGGCGCAGTCGGTAGCGGCGGGCGACCGGCTGGAGCTCACATTCCGGGACGGAAGGGTGATGGCGCGAGCGGAGCAGGTTGAAATCGTTGCGCAAACAATCCGAAATGATGGAGGACAGATATGAAAAACGAAAACATTTCCAATGAAAATATTTTAACCGAAAATCTTTCGTTGGAGGACATAATGGACAAGCTGGACCAGACGGTACAGAAGATGGAGGGGGAGAAGCTCACGTTAGAGGAATCCTACCAGTGCTTTTCCCAGGGAATGGAGCTTGTGAAGGCGGGCAACGAGGCGATTGACCGGGTGGAGAAAAAAATTCAGATTTTGATGGAGGAAAACAGTGGGGATGAACAGTGAACTGCTGAAAGAGAAAGTGGAGGAGGGATTTCGCCCCTACCTGCCGGAGGAGACAGGCTATGACCGGACGGTGCGCGAGGCGATGAATTACAGCATACAGGCGGGGGGAAAGAGACTGCGCCCGATGCTGATGTGGGAGAGCTACCGGATGTTCGGGGGAGAGGACGAGGCGGCAATCCGGCCTTTTATGATGGCGATGGAGATGATTCACACCTATTCACTGGTGCACGACGACCTGCCTGCGATGGACGACGACGATTACCGCCGAGGGAAGCTCACCACCCACAAAAAATACGGAGAGGCTATGGGCATCCTCGCGGGGGACGCGCTTTTGAACCGCGCCTACGAGACGGCATTTGCCGCTTTTGACAGCGGCGTCTGCAAAAAAAACATCGGACAGGCCCTGAAGGTGCTGGGCCGCAAGGCCGGCATCGACGGCATGGTGGGCGGCCAGGTGGTGGACGTGGAGAACAACGGCTGTTTTGTGGACGAGGACACGCTGATGTATGTGTATAAAAATAAGACAGCGGCTCTCATTGAGGGTTCCCTGATGATCGGCGCTATCCTGGCGGGGGCGGACAGTGAGCAGGTGCGTGACTTGGAGCAGGTGGGGACGGACATCGGCATCGCCTTTCAGATTCAGGACGACATTCTGGACGTGGAGGGGGATGAGAAACTGCTCGGAAAGCCTCTGCACAGCGACGAGAAAAATGAAAAGTCCACTTATGTGGCCATATACGGATTGGAAAAAAGCGGCGAGAAGGTGCGCGAGTATACCGAACGAGGATTAAAGCGCCTTATGGCGCTGGCTGTGGAACAGGAGGAGGACAGGCAGTTCCTGGCGGATCTGCTGGCGTCTTTGGTTGACAGAAAAAGCTGAATATTTATTTTGAAAAAAGCTGAATATTGGACGTGACAGAGAACGAGATATTTATCTAGAAAAAGAACGAAATATTTAACTTTTAAATGAGGATACGATTGTGGGTAAATTACTGGATCAGATTGTAAAAGAGAACGACATAAAAAATATCGCGCCGGAGAATTACGGGGAACTGGCGCGGGAGATACGGGGGAAATTAGTGCGCGCCGTCAGCCGCCGGGGCGGGCATCTGGCGTCCAATCTGGGCGCGGTGGAGCTGACGATGGCGCTGCATCTGACGCTGAATTTTCCGGAGGACAAGCTGGTGTGGGACGTGGGGCATCAGTCCTATGTGCACAAGATACTCACCGGCCGGGGCGAGGCGATGGACACCCTGCGCTGCATGGGAGGACTCAGCGGCTTTCCCAAGGTACGGGAAAATCCCTGCGACACATTTGACACGGGGCACAGCTCCACCTCCATCTCGGTGGCGCTGGGGCTCGCGAAGGCGAGAGATCTAAAGCATGGCGATGAAAAGGTGGTGGCAGTGATCGGCGACGGGGCGCTCTCCGGCGGCATGGCCTATGAGGCGCTAAACAATGCGGCGGCGTTGAAGTCCAACCTGGTCATCGTCTTAAATGACAATAAAATGTCCATTGCGGCGGGGGTGGGCGGCATGTCCAAATATCTGGGCAAAATCCGCGCCAACCAGAAGTACCGCACCCTGAAGGCGACGGTGGAGAGCGCGCTGGACAAAATCCCGAATCTGGGGCAGCCGCTCACAAAGCACGTGAGGCGCGCCAAGGATTCCCTGAAGCGCCTGTTTATTCCGGGGATGCTCTTTGAGGACATGGGGCTGATTTACATGGGGCCGGTGGACGGGCACAATATTTCCGCCATGACGACGGCGTTCCAGACGGCGTTTTCCGTGAAGGACCAGCCGGTGATCGTCCACGTGCTGACGAAGAAGGGGAAGGGATACAAGCCCGCGGAGAAAAATCCTTCCGCTTTCCACGGAGTGGGGCAGTTCGACGTCCGCAGCGGCGCGGTGGCGCCGGAGCCGGAGCCCACCTATACCAAGCTGTTTGGGCAGTGGATGCTTGAAAAAGGCGGGGAGCGCGAGGAGCTTGTTTCGGTCTGCGCCGCCATGCCGGACGGAACCGGGGTGCAGGATTTCGCGGAGAAATATCCGGAGCGGTTTTTTGACGTGGGCATTGCCGAGGAGCACGCCGTGACCTTCGCGGCGGGTCTTGCGGCGGGCGGGATGCGCCCCGTGGTGTCGGTGTACTCCACGTTTTTACAGAGGGCCTACGACCAGATGCTCCACGACGTCTGCATCGGAAATTACCCGGTGATTTTCGCGCTCGACCGCAGCGGAATCGTGGGGAGGGACGGGGAGACCCATCAGGGAATTTTTGATATTTCCTATCTGTCCTCTATGCCGAACATGACGGTTCTGTCCCCGATGGACGGGGCGGAGCTCTTGGCGGCGCTCGACTTTGCCCTGAATCAGTGCGGGGGACCGGTCGCCATCCGCTATCCGAGGGGAGAGGCTTTCCTCTATGACCGGGACGACAGGGAGCCGTGGGAGCGCGGCAGGGCGGAGATTTTGCAAAAGGGAAGCCGCGTCGCGATTCTGGCGGTGGGAAATATGGTAAAAAAAGCGCTGGCGGCGGCGAAGCTTTTAGAGGCAGAGAATATTGTTCCCACGGTGGTCAATATGCGTTTTGTAAAGCCCTGGGACAAGGAGCTGGTGCGGAGCCTTGCGGAGAGCCACAGCCTGCTCGTCACGATGGAGGATCATGTGTATAGCGGGGGATTTTCCGAAAAGGTACAGGCATTTTTGCAGGCGGAGGGACTCGGCAAAACGGCCTGTCTGCCTATCAGCCTGCCGGATGCGTTTATCGGGCACGGGGCGCCGGAGGAGCTCTATGAGAAATACGGCATGGACGCGGCTTCCGTGGCCGGAAAGATTATCGGGGGATTGAAAAAGTGAAGGAAGAAAAGGAACGGCTGGACGTCCTGCTTGTAAAGCGAGGGCTTGCGCCCTCCCGAGAGAAGGCAAAGGCGGTCATCATGGCGGGAGAGGTCTTTGTGGATAACCAGAGGGAGGACAAGGCGGGGCAGACATTCCCCATCTCGGCGGCAATTGAAGTGCGGGGAAAGAAAATGAAATATGTCAGCCGGGGCGGCTACAAGCTGGAGCGCGCGATGGAGGCATTTCCCATCCGTCTTGAGGGAAAGACGTGCATGGACGTGGGCTCCTCCACCGGGGGATTTACCGACTGCATGCTGCAAAGCGGAGCCGCGAAGGTGTACGCCATCGACGTGGGGACGAACCAGCTGGCGTGGGCGCTGCGGCAGGATGAGCGCGTCGTCTCCATGGAAAAGACGAACATCCGCTATGTGACCCCGGAGGATATCGGGGAGGCGGTGGATTTCGTGTCCATCGACGTGGCCTTTATTTCTCTGACGAAGGTACTCGGCCCGGTGCGGGAGCTGATGGGGGAGGAAGGGCAGATTGTCTGCCTGATCAAGCCCCAGTTTGAGGCGGGTCGCGAAAAGGTCGGAAAAAAAGGCGTGGTGCGGGATCCGAAGGTGCACGAGGAGGTAATCGCCTCTGTGGCGGAGCATGCGGCGCGGACCGGGTTTGAGCTTCTGGGGCTGGACCATTCGCCGATCCGGGGGCCGGAGGGGAACATCGAATACCTTTTATATATGAAAAAGAGCGGGGAACCCCGGGAAGAGGGACTTTCCGTTCAGGAGATCCGGGACGTGGTGGGGCGGGCGCACGAGGCGCTCTGAAAACCAGTTTCCGGAAAATCTGATCAAGGCAGGAGGCAAGCTGTGGACCGGTTCTGTGTTATATCCAACAGTGAGATGGATATCCGCCATGAGGCGGCGGAGGAAATAAAAAGATATTTGGAAAAACATGAAAAGTATGTTATGATAGTAGGAAGTCCAGAAGAAATTTCCGGAGAGGCAAATCCCGACATGTCGATCGTGCTCGGAGGCGACGGCTCGGTGATTCAGGCGGCCAAGTATTTTGCGGGAAAGCAGGTGCCGATTCTCGGAGTCAATTTCGGGACGCTCGGATTTCTGACGGAGGTGGAGCGCCCGAAACTCTTGGCGGCGCTCGACTGTATTCTCGCAGGGCAGTTCGAGGTGGAGCGGCGCATGGCGCTCACGGCGCGGATGGAGAACGGGCAGGAGGAGAGCCTGGCGGTCAATGAGTTCATCATCGGCAAGCAGGACATCGGCCGCATGGTCACGGCGCGCGTCTACGCGGAGGACTGCCTGATCGACACCTATGTGGCGGACGCGGTGCTCGTGTCCACGCCCACGGGTTCCACCGCGTACAATCTGTCGGCGTCGGGCCCCATTCTGGCGCCCAATATGGAAGCGATGATTATCACGCCGGTGTGTCCTCACTCCCTGAACAAGAGGAGCCTTGTGGTGTCCTCGGAGTCCAGGCTCCGTATCGAGGTGGGGCGGACCAAGAGAAACTACACGGACGAGGCGGCGGTCCGCGGGGACGGCAAGATGCTGTGGACGGTGACGACCGGCGACGCGATCTGCATTGAGAAGGCGGAGGAGACATTTGACATGGTGCATCTGGGGGATGTGAGCTTTTTTGAAAAAATGAGGAGCAAGCTGAACCGGATCTGAAGGCAGGAGTGGATTCCTTGAAAAAGACAAGACAGGATAAGATATTGGAACTGATCGAGCAGTATGAGATTGAGACGCAGCAGGAGTTGGCGGAGCATCTTAGGAGGGCGGGATTTGCCGTGACGCAGGCCACGGTCAGCCGGGATATCCGGGAGCTCTCGCTGACGAAGGCGGCGGGGCGAAACGGAAAGCCCAAGTACGTTTCCCTGCACAGCGCGGGCAGCGCCCCGCCGGTGTATCTGGACCGTTACAGCCGGGTGCTGCGGGAGGGCATGGTGTCCATGACGCAGGCGGATAACCTGCTTGTCATCAAGACGGTCAGCGGCATGGCGATGGCGGTCGCGGCGGCGGTGGACGCGCTGGAGATCGAGGAGATTGCCGGCTCTATCGCCGGGGACGACACGGTCATGTGCGCGGTTAAGAGCGCCGAGCTTGTGCCGGGGGTGATGAGTGTTATAGAAAAAGAGAAGTAGTTTTTTTAAAACTACTTCTCTTGGAAAAGTAATTTTTCCAAACTGCTTTTCTTTGAGAAATAAAATTTGAAATAATAGCACGGTTAGTGCGGAAATGAGGATAAAAATTATGTCAGGACATTCTAAGTTTGCGAACATCAAACACAAGAAGGAGAAAAACGACGCCAAGAGGGGCAAGATTTTTACAGTCATAGGTCGTGAGATTGCCGTGGCTGTCAAGGAGGGCGGACCGGATCCGAATAACAACAGCAAGCTCCGGGACGTGATTGCCAAGGCCAAGGCTAACAACATGCCCAACGACACGATCGACCGCGGCATCAAGAAGGCGGCGGGAGATGTGAACGCCGTCAACTATGTGAGCTGCACCTACGAGGGCTACGGTCCGAGCGGGACGGCGATTATCGTGGAGGCGCTGACGGACAACAAGAACCGCACCGCATCCAATGTGAGAAACGCGTTTACGAAGGGAAACGGCAACGTGGGCACGACGGGCTGCGTGTCCTATATGTTTGACCAGAAGGGCCAGATTATTGTGGACAAGGAAGAATATGACGCGGACGCGGATGAGTTCATGATGCTCGCGTTAGAGGCCGGGGCGGAGGATTTCAACGAGGAGGACGACAGCTATGAAATTCTGACGTCGCCGGAGGATTTCAGCGCGGTGCGCGAGGAGCTGGAGAAGGCGGGAGTGCCGATGATTCAGGCGGAGGTGACGATGATTCCCCAGAATTATGTGACGCTTGCGACGGACGAGGACAAGAAGATGTTTGAGAGGATCATCGACCTTCTAGACGAGGACGACGATGTTCAGAATGTTTATCACAACGTGGATGAGGAAGAATGAGAACGATACGCGGAGCTATATTTGACTTGGATGGGACGATTTTGGATTCCACCTGGGTTTGGTCGAAAATAGACAGAGAATTTTTGGGAAAAAGAGGATTCGAGGTCCCGGACGACTATGTGGACAAGATCACGCCGATGGCCTTCGGAGAGGCGGCGGTATATACGATTGAGCGTTTTTCGCTGGATCAGACGCCGGACGAGGTGATGGAGGAGTGGAACCGGATGGCGATGGACGCCTACGCGAACGAGGTGTCGGTGCGGCCGGGGACGCGAGAACTTCTGACGGCCATGCGGGAGGCGGGAATCGTCACGGGGGTGGCGACCTCCAACACGGCGCTCTTATTCGAACCCTGCCTGAAAAGAAACGGCAGGGTTCGAATAAGAGCGCCGTGTTGGAGGTCGCCAC
>CANRJU010000101.1 GCA_947631075.1 uncultured Lachnospiraceae bacterium | reverse complement strand
GGCAGAAGGTGCATTACCGGGCGGACGGGCTTGCCTTCGGCGTGCTGCTGTGCGTGAGCGGCTGCGGGACCATTTCCCATGAGGGAGGGGCCGTCCCGTTTTATAAGGGGGACTGCCTGTTTGTCCCCGCGGACTCGGTCACGCTTACGATTCACGGGAAGGCGCAGTTTCTGGATGTACGCGGCTAGGAACAGGGGGTTCTGTGCGGGAGCTTTTGTCAGGGAAATAAATAATCAGAGCGGGGGATTCAGATGGATAAAGAGATAGAAAAGCAGTTCAGGATATGGAGGGAAAAGGCGGCTGGGGACGAGGATATAGTCCGGGAATTAGAGGAGATGGCGGCAGATGGAGCGTCGATGGAAGATGCCTTTTTTAAGACTCTCTCTTTCGGCACCGGAGGCCTGCGCGGCGTGATCGGCGCGGGCACGAACCGGATGAATATTTACACGGTGGCGAAGGCATCCCAGGGGCTGGCGGATTACCTGAAACGAAATTCAAAAGAGCCGTCGGTAGTGATCGGGTATGATTCCCGCATTAAGTCGGACCTGTTTTCCCGGACGGCGGCGTCCGTGTTTGCCGCGAACGGCATCCGCGTCCATATCTGGCCTGCGCTGACGCCGGTGCCGACGGTGTCCTTTGCGGTCCGCTATCTTCACGCCAACGCGGGCGTCATGATAACGGCCTCCCATAATCCGGCCAGGTACAACGGTTACAAGGTCTATGGGACCGACGGGTGCCAGATCACCACGGAGGCGGCTGCGGCGATCCAGAAGGAAATCGAAAAGCTGGATATTTTTTCAGATGTAAAAATCTTTTCTTCAAAGGAAAATCAGATAAGAACTTTTGCAGAGAATGAGAAGCAGAATGGAAAAGATGCCTTTGATATTTTCATGGAAAAGGGGCTTATTTCTTATGTTCCGGATGAGGTCCTGACGGCCTTTATCAGCGAGATCAAAAAGCAGTCCGTCCTGTTCGGGGACGGGGCGGACCGGGATGTGGCGATTGTCTACTCGCCGCTGAACGGCAGCGGCCTTGTCCCGGTCACCCGCGTCCTGCGGGAGACCGGCTACACGAATATCACGCTGGTGAAGGAGCAGGAGCAGCCGGACGGACATTTTCCCACATGCCCGTATCCGAACCCGGAGATCCGGGAGGCGATGGAGCTGGGAATGAAGTATGCCAGGGAGCGTCAAGCGGACCTCCTGCTTGCCACGGATCCCGACTGCGACCGCGTGGGAATCGCGGTGCGGGACGAAAAGGGAGAATATGTGCTCCTTTCCGGCAACGAGACGGGGCTCCTCCTTCTGGATTACATCTGCGCCCAGAGGGCGAAGCACGGGAAAATGCCCGCGGATCCGGTCATGATTAAGACGATCGTGACGACCGATCTGGGAGAGCGCATCGCGTCTCATTATGGCGTGGGGACAAAAAATGTGCTGACGGGTTTTAAGTTCATCGGGGAGCAGATCGGGATGCTGGAGAAAGAGGGGCGGGAGGATTCCTATATTTTTGGATTTGAGGAGAGCTACGGCTATCTTAGCGGAAGCTATGTCCGCGACAAGGACGGCGTCAACGCCGCCTTTCTGATCTGCGAGATGTTCAGTTATTATAAGGCGCGGGGGCTGGGACTTCTGGAAAAGCTGCGCCAGATCTATGGGGAGTACGGGTACTGCCTGAACACGCTGCACTCCTATGAATTTGAGGGGGCTGCCGGATTTGAAAAGATGCAGCGGATCATGGCGGATTTTAGGAAAAATATAGACCGGATCGGTCCGAAAAAGGTCTTAGAGGTTATGGATTATTCTCAAGGAAGGGACGGGCTCCCACCTTCGGACGTCCTCCGTTTTGTGCTGGAGGATGGATGCTCCTTGGTGGTTCGCCCGTCCGGTACGGAGCCGAAGCTGAAGGCTTATATCTGCGTGAGCGCCGGGAGCCGGGAGGCGGCGAAACGGGTGGAGGAGGAGCTTTGGGATGCCGTAGAGCAGATTGTGATGGAATGAGATTTTTTAGTTAAAAAAACATAAAATAAAGCCTACCTTGCGTGATTTTTATTTATCAGTTCAGGTAGGCTTTATTTTTTTATTCAAGTGAATAACCCTTTTTTAAAATATGAACCCAGTTTCTTTTCTCATAAAGAAACCGGACGATATAAACCTGTTTTTGGAACTCGGATAAAGTGTAGAAAATGAGGTATTTCGTAGTTCATTTTTTTCGTCGCTCCCTGATATCAGCCATTGCTTCGGAGATAGGGCGTGTGTTTTCATATTGAATGTCATTCAGACCTTCCTGTAGCAGATTGTAGAGCTCGAACCGTCCAAGCAGTTGTTCATAGGCTTCAATGCTCATGACTGCCAGATTCCCTTTTCCATTTTTGATAAATACGGGTTGGAGCATGGGGGCAAGAGTATTTTGCAGCCTCAAACACATTTTCTAGATAAACTTTTCACAAACTTAACACACTTGTCAGATATTCTTTTTTTGAGAAATCGTTCAAGGAGCGATTATAATTAACAGATTTTTGGAAAAAAGGAGGATGATCGTGGGGGCGATACAGTGCACATTCAGGCGGTACGAGAAGAAATTCATTCTGACGCCGGAGCAGTACGAACAGATTGTTCCGGTCATCCGGGACAACATGGAACCGGATGAGTTCGGACAGTACACCATATGCAACATTTATTACGACACGGCGCTGTTCGATCTGGTGCGGCGGTCGGTGGAAAAACCGATTTACAAGGAAAAATTCCGGATCCGCAGCTACGGGGTGCCGGGAGAGGACGCGGCGGTTTTCGCGGAGATCAAGAAGAAATACAAGGGCGTTGTGTACAAGCGCAGGGTGGCGGCGCCGTATGAGGCCATCCGGGGATTTGTGGACAGGCACGAGGAGTTGAACAAGGACGCCCAGATTCAGAAGGAAATACTCAGTTTTTTGCGGATGTACCGGCCGGAGCCGAAGGTCTACCTCGCCTATGACCGGATTGCCTTCGCGGGAAAAAATGGCGAGGACATCCGGGTGACGTTTGATGAAAATATCCGGTTTCGCACGGAGGAGCTGGATCTGCGGGCGGGAGACGAGGGGGAGCCGCTCTTGCCGGAGCGCCGTATTATTATGGAAGTTAAGGTGCCATACGGGATACCGATGTGGCTGGTGGACGATCTCAGTGAGCACAGGATATATTCGGGTTCTTTTTCCAAATATGGAACCTGTTATCAAAATTATATCGCAAGAAATCTTTTTAAATCAGGAGGATATGAAAAATTATGTTGAGCAGTATTATTTCAGGTACATTATCGATGCCGACCCTGGCCATCTGTCTGGGGACGGCTATGGTTCTGGGAGTTCTGTCTGCCATGGTCTTTATGTGGCGGTGCGAGCACAGTACAAGCTACGCCATCGCGCTGGCGCTTTTGCCGATGGTGGTGTGTCTGGTAATCATGTTAGTAAATGGAAATATCGGAACGGGAATTGCTGTGGCGGGCTCTTTCGCGCTTGTCCGGTTCCGTAGCGTGCCGGGGACGGCGAGGGAAATCGCCGCCGTGTTTACTTCCGTGGCAATCGGCCTGGCCCTCGGCATGGGCTATGTGCTGGTGGCGGTTATTTTCTTTTTGTTCGCGGGGGCGCTGACGCTGATTCTCACTTCTGTGGATTTCGGCTCGGTCCGGACGCCGCAGAAGGAACTCAGAATTACGCTGCCGGAGAATTTTGACTACGAGGGACTTTTTGACGATTTATTTGAAAAATATACGAAAAAGGCAAAGCTGGAGAGAGTGCGCACCATCAATATGGGGACGCTGTTTGAACTTACATATCATGTGATTTTTAAGGAAGCGAAGATTCCCAAGGAATTTCTGGACGACGTCCGGAGCCGGAATGGAAATCTGAATGTTTCCGTCAGCAATGTGATCGAGCAGGAGAGAATGTGATAGCGGGAAGAATTTTTAGTTTTTTGGAGCGCTCGTAAATACGGAGCGAACGAAGTTTGTTTTGTGATGGCAGATTATTGTGCTGCCGTGTAAATGTTCCAGAATGGAGGGAAAAAGATGAAACAGCTGAAAAAGAATCAAATTATAGGAATTGCCGCCGCGGCGGTTCTGGTCGTGGCCCTTATAATTATTTTTTGCCTCAATAGAAATGGGAAATCTGAGCCATTGGCTTCTGGAAACCCGGAAACTTCTGACTCAGGAATTTCTGTCTCAGGGGCGTCTGTCACGGGCGCCGCGCTGACGGCAGCAGACATACCGGAGGCGGACGAGGCGAACGCCACCAGGATTTCCCTGAAACAAAATGATACGCAGATTTCCGGCGAGGGCGCCAGAGTGCGGGAGGACGAGGTACAGATCAAAAAGGCGGGCACCTATATTCTCTCTGGGACATTGAGCCAGGGAAAAATCGAGGTGGACGCAGGAGAGGAGGATGTGGTCGTCCTCGTGCTGGACGGCGTGGACGTCACCAACACGTCCGGCAAGGCGTTTGAGTCCCAGAAGGCGGCGCACACTTCGATTCAGCTAAAAGCGGGTTCAGAGAATCAGTTTAAGAGCGGGAGCGAGACGGATTTGACGGAAAGCACAGACAGTGCGACCGCCGGTTCCAACACAGACAGCTCGACCGCGGATTCCGGCACGGCCAGCGGAGCGGCGATCAGCTCGGAGGGCGATATGTCTATAACGGGAGAGGGTTCCCTTCAGGTGTCTGGCTATCGAAACGACGGCATCAACTGCAAGAAATCCCTGTGCATCGCAGGGGGCGCGCTGGATATCACGGCGAAAAACGACAGGATCTGATGATCGAGGGAGGAGATTTTAAGGTATTTACCGGTGAGGGAAGCGAAAACGCCACATTTTCCTCCAATGACAAATGGCGTCGGGCGGATTCCGGCTGGGATATGTCCGAGCAGGAGAAGGAGAGCGCCAAGGCGTTTAAAGCGGGAAATATCCTGTCGGTCACGGGAGGAACCTTTTCGGTGGACTCTTACGACGATGCCTTTCACTCCAACGGAACGTTGGGCATTTCCGGGGGAACCATTGAGGCGGCCAGCGGAGACGACGGGCTGCACGCAGATAATCTGTTAAATATCACAGGAGGAAATATCCGCCTGACGAAAGCCTATGAGGGGCTGGAGGGAAATCAGATTCAGATTGCAGGCGGCGAGATGGATGTCACTTCTCTGGACGATGGCGTGAACGCCAGCGGCGAGACATCGGAGCTGACCATATCCGGCGGAACAATCACGGTCAATGCGGAGGGCGACGGCTTGGATTCCAACGGAGACCTTTTGATCGAGGGGGGAACTATCCTTGTAAACGGCCCCACGAGCAGCGGCAACGGCGCGCTGGATACCGGGGCGGAGCGGGGAGGAAAAATCGTGATTAACGGCGGTACGATTCTGGCGCTCGGAAACTCCGGCATGGCGGAGGGATTCGGCGAGGACTCCGCCCAGTGCTCCTTTTTGCACAATCTTTCTTCTTCCTATAATAAAGGGGATGAAATCGTTATCACTGACGCCGACGGGAAAGAGCTGTTCCGGCACACGGCGGTCAAGACGGGAAATTCTGTGGTTTTCAGTTCTTCTGAATTAAAACAGGGAGAAAACTACACACTAAAGGCAGGAGAGATTGAGGAGACAATCGAGATGGATTCCGTCGCCGTATCGAACGGCGGTTCCGGCGGATTCGGCGGAAGGCCCGGAGGCGGCGGGCGCGGCGGTCATATCCGTCCGGACGGGGAAAATCCCAGAGGACAGCGTCCGGACCGATTGTGAATTTACAGATTGCTTTTTCAATCTAAATATTGTATAATGTTTGCCATACAAACACAAATACTTGATTGAAGGAGGACACCCGATGGCAGATTTTAAAGAGTGGGACGGCTTTGAGGGCATTTTGTGGAAGCGGGAAATCAACACCAGGGATTTTATTCAGAAAAATTATACTCCCTATGACGGAGACGAGAGCTTTTTGGCGGGTCCGACCGAGGCGACCAACAAGCTCTGGGGGATTCTGCAGGGACTGCAGAAGGAGGAGCGCGCCAAGGGCGGCGTGCTGGACATGGATACGGATATCGTGTCCACCCTCACATCTCATGCGCCGGGCTATATCAGCGAGGACACAAAAGAGCTGGAGCAGATTGTCGGACTGCAGACGGATAAGCCGCTGAAGCGGGCGTTTATGCCCTTTGGCGGAATCAAGATGGCGGAGCAGGCATGTACTACTTACGGGTACACGCCCAACCCGGAGTTTCACAAGATTTTTACCGAGTACCGCACGACGCACAACGAGGGCGTGTTTGACGCCTATACGCCGGAGATGAAGGTGGCAAGGCACAACAAGATTGTCACCGGCCTGCCGGATACCTACGGGCGTGGCCGCATTGTGGGGGATTACCGCAGGGTGGCGCTGTACGGCGTGGACTATTTGATCGAGCAGAAAAAGAAGGACCTCGCAAACTGCGGGGACGGCACGATGACCGACGACGTGATCCGTCAGAGGGAGGAGCTGGCAAGGCAGATCAAGGCCCTTGCGGGAATGAAGCAGATGGCGGAGTCCTACGGATACGATATTTCCCGCCCGGCTGCGAACGCCAAGGAGGCGGTGCAATGGCTGTATTTCGGCTATCTGGCGGCTATCAAGACACAGAACGGGGCGGCCATGAGCGTGGGGCGCATTTCTACCTTTTTGGATATTTATATCAAGCGGGATATGGATCGGGGCGTCCTGACGGAGAGCCAGGCGCAGGAGCTCATCGATCATGTGACGATGAAGTTCCGCATGGTGAAATTTGCCCGGATTCCCTCCTACAATCACCTGTTTTCCGGCGATCCGGTGTGGGCTACGCTGGAGATGGCGGGCATCGGCATGGACGGGCGCTCTATGGTGACAAAGACGGATTTCCGATTCCTTCACACGCTGGAGAACATGGGGCCGTCGCCGGAGCCGAACCTGACCGTGCTGTATTCCTCGGCGCTGCCGGAGAATTTCAAAAAATACGCGGCGGACATTTCCATTCGCACCAGTTCTATCCAGTATGAAAACGACGACGTGATGAAGCCGGTGTGGGGCGACGACTATTCTATCTGCTGCTGCGTGTCGGCTACGCAGACGGGCAAGGAGATGCAGTTTTTCGGCGCGAGGGCCAATCTGGCAAAGTGCCTTCTGTACGCGATCAACGGCGGCGTGGACGAAAAGACCGGAGATCAGGTGGGACCGGCCTACAAGCCGATTACCTCGGAGTATCTGGATTATGACGAGGTCATGGAGAAGTACGACAAGATGTTGGACTGGCTGGCGGGGCTGTATGTCAATGTGCTCAACCTGATCCAGTATATGCACGATAAATATTATTACGAGGCGGCCATGATGGCGCTGATCGACACAGATGTGCGCCGCACCTTTGCCACGGGAATCGCCGGTTTTTCGCATGTTATTGACTCTCTGTGCGCGATCCGCTACGCGAAGGTAAAGACAATCCGCAACGAGAAGGGAATCGTCGTTGACTATGAGACGACGGGTGATTTTCCCCGCTATGGAAACGACGACGACCGGGCGGACGAGATCGGCGTGTGGCTGTTGGGGACATTTGTGGAGAAGCTGAAAAAGCATCACACCTACCGAAATTCCGAGCCCACCACGTCGATTCTGACGATTACGTCCAATGTGGTGTACGGCAAGGCCACCGGCGCGATGCCGGATGGAAGAAAGGCGTTCGAGCCGCTCTCGCCGGGGGCGAATCCCAGCTACGGGGCGGAGAAAAACGGTCTCCTGGCGTCCCTTAATTCCGTGGCGAAGCTCCCCTACGAGTGGGCGCTGGACGGCATTTCCAACACCCAGACCATTCACCCGGAGGCGCTGGGGCACAGCGAGGAAGAGAGGATTCGCAATCTGGTTCAGGTGTTCGACGGGTACTTTGATCAGGGAGCGCATCATCTGAATGTCAACGTGTTCGGGACGGACAAGCTGATTGACGCGATGGAGCATCCGGAAAAAGAGGAGTACGCGAACTTTACGATCCGCGTTTCGGGGTATGCGGTAAAGTTTATCGACCTGACGAGAGAGCAGCAGGAGGACGTGATCGCGAGAACCTGCCATGGGAATTTATGAAAGGATTGATTCATTCAGTCGAGACGTTCGGCCTGGTGGACGGGCCGGGCGTCCGCTATGTGATTTTTATGCAGGGCTGCCCGATGCGGTGCCAGTTCTGCCACAATCCGGAGACGTGGGAGCGCGAGCCGGAGGAGGACGTGGCGCTCGGCTGGCAGACGCCCGAAGAAGCGTTGCAAAAGGCGCTCCGGTACCGGTCGTACTGGCGGGACAACGGGGGCATTACGGTCAGCGGCGGGGAGCCTATGGCGCAGATGCCGTTTGTGACGG
>CANRJU010000100.1 GCA_947631075.1 uncultured Lachnospiraceae bacterium | reverse complement strand
GAGGATTTTCCTCCTTGTTTTCCGAAGGAAAATGCGACTGCTTATGCAGGAGCAGAGGATTTTCCTCCTTGTTTTCCGAAGGAAAATGCGACTGCTTATGCAGGAGCAGAGGATTTTCCTCCTTGTTTTCCAGAGCAAAAAAATACATGCTCCTCTGAAATTTTTACAGGTTCATTATACGATTGCCTGTGTTAATTCCAAAAGCGCATGTATGTTAATTGTAGGTTAATTATGTTTCCTATTGAAGAAGCCATATGAATCCGAGAGGCTATATATTATTTCTCTATTTTCACACTAAAATTCCAAACTATCCGCATTGAGCAGAAAATATTTCATACCCATAATCACAAATCCCTCCTCATTTCTCCAAGGCTTTTTCGTTCCATTCACTATAATAATCTTCTTAAATGAATCTGGAATATTTCGGAGTGAATTAAGCTCCTGTGCCTGCTTTTCTTCCGAAACCATATCATAAGCTACTTGAATGTAATATCTCTGGCTTCCCTGATTCACAACAAAATCAACCTCTAACTGCTTATGAACTCGCTCTCCCTCATCATTTTTTGCAAATACATCCACCATGCCAACATCCACATTGTAACCGCGCACAAGCAATTCATTATAAACAATATTTTCCATAATATGAGTAGGTTCCTGCTGCCTGAAATTCAGCCTGGCATTTCTAATACCTATATCTGTAAAATAATATTTCAGATTTGCCCCCACATACTTTCTGCCTTTAATATCATACCTGTCAGCTTTAGAAATCAAAAAAGCCTCTGTCAGATAATCAATATGGTTAGATATGGTTTTATTGCTATAATTGGCGCCTCGTTCACTTTTAAAGGTGTTTGATATTTTGGTGGGATTGGTAGGCGCTCCTATGACAGAAGCAAGAATATCCACTAAAATTCCAAGTTCATCCGCATTTTGAATCCTGTTTCGCTCTACCACATCCTTGATATAAACATTCGTAAAAATATTTTTAAGATATTCAGCCTTCTGGCGTTCCACAGAAAATTGCGCTACCTGTGGCAAGCCCCCGTATATCATATATTCCTCCCAGGCGTCGTCATAATCTCCATCAAAAGCCGCATAAAATTCCGCAAAGGACAACGGATAAATTCTGATTTCATCTCCTCTGCCCCTAAATTCCGTCACAATATCGCTGGATAAAAATTTAGAATTGCTCCCCGTCACATAGACGTCAATATTGCGAATCCGGAGTAAGCTGTTCAGCACCTCCTCAAATCGCGGCATAAACTGTACTTCGTCCAAAAACAAATAATACTTCCGGTCGTCTTTCATTGCCTCTTTAATATACTGATAACACTTCTTCGGATCTCTCAATTCCTCATTTTCAATGCCGTCTAAAGCAATTTCAATGATGTGGTCATGATCCACACCATGATTCAATAAATATTTCTTAAACAGCACAAATAACAGAAATGATTTGCCACACCGCCTTATTCCGGTAATAACTTTAATCATTCCGTTATCTTTTCGTATTTTAAGCTGTTCAAGGTAGGAATCTCTTTTAATTTCCATAGCGCCGCTCCTTGTTTTTGTGCATTGCACGAATTTTGGTAATGATATTTTACTACTAAATTATCTTTATTTCAATAGACATTACTAATTTTTGTGAAATTGCACTTTTTTATGTAGCGACTATACAAAATGGATTTCATCTTTTACCTTATCTACCAGAAAATCTGGGAAAAAAAGATTGACATTCCCTCCATCTGGTGATATTCTTTTAATCAAAGAGAGGCGGTTTTGTACCACTTGACTACCTATTAGTCCTGAGTGGGTTACTCGCTTCTTTTTTTATATCCACCAGATCATACAGATACATCTTTCCTCTCCCTGTACAATTTACCACCAAACAGCCGGAATAAATATTATAATTCTCCGTTTTCACATCATTATTATAAATTGGCATAGCAAATCTTGTTGTATAGTAATACCAGCCATTTGCGGCATCACCAGAATGTTTCTCTTTCTGATTTTCTCTGAATCTTTTATTTGAAGCAATCCCCACCATCTCACGAATACCCTGCGTCGCATTGGCTTTCGCCTTTGCCCTGCCACCTTTCGTTTTCCTCGTATATTTTGAACCAGCATATTCGTCCGGAAAGTCTTTTCCCAGATAAATGATATCGCCTGTATCCGCTATTTGCACAAATTCGCCGACAAAGCGTTCCAAATATTTCTCCACCTCGTCCCAATCAATATTCTGTTTGTTGGAAAAAATTATATCAGGCAGAACAACAATTTTGTTGCCGTTTTCATCCAGTGCAATTTCCAGTGTTCCCATAGCACATTTCCTCCCAGTAGTATTGAAAATATTGTAACACGTACATAGAACAAGGTACAAGCATAAATATAAATTTTATTCAACCAACCGCTGCTGTACTGCATACATCATCAAAAAAGGAACCGTGCGCCAAGTATGCCCCGCGCGACAGTTCCTTTAATATTTTTTATACCGACTCCCCCTTATTTATTTCACCTGCTTTTTCGCCCACTTTGCCACACTCTTATAGGATAAATCGGTCAGATCCTTACCCGTCACGACTTTTGCCCCTTTCGCGGACGCCCTGACTTCCTTCATGCTGCCGGAAATCCCGCTGCCTCCGCTGGTGCAGAATGGCACGATCTTTTTCCCTTTCAGATTATAGGACTCCAGAAAAGTGCGGATAATCATAGGTTCTTTTCCCCACCAGATGAGATATGAGATAATGACACCATCTTAATTGCAACTGTTTTCCATCACTTCACTTTTACTAATTCAATACCCTCTTTTTTCCCGAGATTACGGCTGTACTTTTTACTCACCGGATTATTCCAATGTTCATGAACACCCAGATTTGTTACCTTTTTTCCGTTCCCATTTTTATATACATTTCCCGATGGCGCTTTCTTTACCAATGCGGCCTCATGCAAATAATTCTCCACGGAAGCATTGTTTTTCAGGCTGTCATTGTTATCCGTCACGGCAGGTTCGTTCATCAGAAAATCCGCCCCGACAGAATCAATCGCCACCGGATCCTGTGAAACAAAAATACTGGAAGTATAATTCCCATTAAAAGGACTCTGCTGCCATCTCGCATTGCTGCCGGTGATGTCATCCCCCTCTGACGGAGCGCAGATCAGAGCATCTAACATATACAGAACGGTCTTGCCGCCTAGCTCATAATTTGCCATCAAATCAACCAGCGGACTGTAGACACCCATCTTATCCATCGTGAGAAACTGGTGGAGATTTGCCCCCTCCGGCGGGCGCATTTCATTTCCATTGATAAAAGAGCCAAAATGGTTTTTCCCACAAAGGGTAATTCCATAACTATGCCCCTTCAGATTGGCAAAATTGATCACATACTCTGCCTCTGTCACACAGGTCGGCAGATAATTTACCGCGCCGCGGAAGGAATAGGACCAGTTAATCGGTTTTTTCTTGTCAGCCACCCCATTGTTTCTCCCTACAAAGTGGATGCCCCTCAATTCTCCTTTGGTACACATCTCGATCATGTAAACGGGAAAAATCCGGGATACGTCATAAACGGTTATATCGGACGGCGCCACGCCGGCATCCTCTACCAGCGAAGTCAGAAGCACCTTTAGCAGAACCGGATTGGTATAGCTCATTTTGGTCTTTCCGCTGTCGTCATCGTCAAACACGCCGGAACCATTGATGTTTGCCTTAATTGCTATTTTCTCTCCTTTTTTATATTTCCGCTTTCCTTTTCCACGCCTCTTATTTTGTGCCTGAAACAGTTTCTTCCATCCTGTTTTTGCCTTTTTAGTTCCTCCCAGAGACGCAATACTGTTTCGGAACATTTTTGTAATGACCTTTTCATTAAAATGCTCTGTTTTCCACCAGTATCCCTTTCCATCCCATTTAACAGATTTAGAATTATAGCTCCAGACAACCCGTCCCGGTTTTGCCCCAATCCCCTTTCCATATGGTTTATGTTTCGGAAAAACCTGTTTGTTGTCCTTCTTCGTGACCTTGATCTTCTTTTTGACACTTGTGTTACTTGCCTTTACCGTAATCGCAGCCTTTGCCACCATTATCTCACTCCCCGACAGAGAACTGACTGCCAGCACTGCCACAAGCAGCAAGGCCATTATTTTCCGTATCCGGTTCATATCTTTTCCCCCTTTACAATTTTTCATATTTTCTTTGTTGTTTTAATACCAGTCATGTTTCTCATTCCGGTCAAGTGCATTTTATATCCACTGTTCAATGTTACTGTTTTTGTATTAAAATCAAACACACGCCCCGCCACCTGTTCTTCTTTTTTCTGTTCCAACAAAGATTTTATTCCCGAATCCTCCAGCCACTCTATTACTTCTTCTTTAGAAGTTGCGGCAGAAAATCGTTCGCCCTCCAGCCATGTCACACTGCCATCCACTAAAGAATGCAGATTTGTGGCACTGGAACCAATTCCGCTGCTGTGTGAAGTACAGATTGGTATTATTGTCTTTCCTGAAAAATCATAGCTTTCCAAAAAAGTGCTGATAATTCTCGGCGCCTGCCCCCACCAGATGGGATATGATAAAAAGATAAAATCATACTCCTGCATATTGGAAACCGTTCCTGAGATAGCCGGTCTGGCAGAGGAATCATTTTGCTCTTTTGTCGCTCTCGTGGAAGAATCTCCATAATTCAAATCTTCTGCCGTATATGGAACTTCCGCCTCAATTCTGTAAATGTCTGCTCCTGTACTTTCCTGCACATATTCCGCTATTTTTTTTGTGGTATCTGTACAGGAAAAATAGACAACGAGGCTTTTCGGTGTATGCGCCGGTTTAGAAATATCCGGCGTTGGTTTAAGCGTCTCTGTTGGTGCTGCCGTTGGTGAATCCGGCGTTGGCTCAGGCGTCTCTGTTGGCGCTGCCGCTGGTGATTTTGTCGGTTGCCCCGTTTCAACCGGATTCTCTGTCGCATCTGGTTTCTTTGTCTCAGATGGCGTCTGTGTAGATTCATCTGGGGCAGAAGTCATTCCTGTGTCTGTAGGATTTGGTTCTTCCTCCTGTGTATTCTGGTCATCTTTCTGATTCGTATTTTTTTCATTAACTACCTTAACTTTTACCCAGGATGTCTTTTTTACCGATACTTTTGTTCCCTTTTTTCTGGCTTTTACTGTTACTCTTACCTTCGCGCTTCCTGTTTTCTTTGCAGTAAGAAGTCCGCTTTTATTAACAGTAACTGCCTTTTTATTCCGCGAAGCAAACCGAATTGTTTTCTTTCCCTTTTTAGGAGAAACACTGACTTTGAGTTTCTTTTTCTCCCCCAGTTTCATTTTGTATGTCTTTTTAGTAACTTTCTTCTTGCCAATCTTTAATGACACCGTTTTGATTGCAACTGTTTTCTTCCCCTTCGCAGCAGCTTTGGAAATCATACTGTTTGTAGAAAATCCGGTAATTAACAGACTGAATATAAGCAGCAAAATTACTGCTTTCATTCCTTTTTTACCCTTTCTAAATCTCTGCATAAAATCAACCTCCTGTTCGTTTATTATTCACTTTGTGGATCTCCGTTGCCGGAACACCCCCGACAACCGTAAATGCCTCTACATCCTTGCTGACAACTGCCCCCGCTGCTACCACAGACCATCTGCCTATTGTAACGCCCGGCAGAATTGTTGCACTGGAACCAATCCAGACATGGTCCTCTATCACAATCGGTGCATAATGGTTTTCTCTGTTTTTCAAAGGACTCAAATCGTGGTTAATCGTTGCCAGCACCACATTATGTCCAATCATGGAACCGTCACCAATGGTAATCCCTCCCTGATCCTGAAAATGACAGCCGGAATTGATAAAGACATCTTTTCCGATCGTAATATTCTTTCCAAAATCAGTGTAAAATGGCGGGAACATTCGGAAACTGTCATCTATATTCTTTCCTGTCAACCTGCCCATAATCTCCCTGATTTCTTCCGGTGTATGGTATCTGTTATTCAATTCCATACCAATGCGGATGGCATCCTGAAAGAGAATGTCTGCGTATGCATCACGCTCCGGATTTTCCCTTGCGTCCTCCGTAAAACCATCTATCACGTCTTTTACTGTCAAATCTTACATCTCCTTTCTTAATCCCAATCCGAAATCACTTCCTCCGGCGAAAATATCACTGGCTTTCTCCTGCTCCTTGCTTATATATCCAAACAGGCGATGTCGGTTTGAAAAATACAATTCAAATCAGCACCGCCCGGTCTGCTATCTTTATACCACATCTTATTTCAGATTATCCTGAAAAAACTGCTCCAGCTTATCAAACGGTATCACATCCATCTGATCGTAAAGGTCGGTGTGTACCGCATCCGGAATCAATAACAGTTCCTTATTATCTCCCTGCAATTTCTTGAAAGCATCTTTGCTAAAATAACAGGAATGTGCTTTTTCCCCGTGCATGACCAGAACAGCGCTGCGGATTTCATCGCTGTAATTAAGAATCGGCTGGTTCATAAAGGACATGCATCCAATCTTGTTCCAGCCGCCATTGGAGTTTAAGGAACGGGCATGGTAACCACGAGACGTCTTATAATAATCGTAATAATCTTTGACAAAGAACGGGGCGTCTTCTGGCAGCGGATCGACCACGCCGCCTCCCAGCTCATAGCTGCCATTTTTATAATCAATAATCCGCTGGGCATTCAGCGCCTTACGGGCCTCATAACGATCGTCGGCATTGTCATTTTCATCAAAGTATCCGTTGGCATTGACACGGCTCATGTCATACATGGTAGAAGCTACTGTCGCCTTGATCCGGGTATCCAGCGCCGCCACATTTAACGCCATGCCGCCCCATCCGCAGATGCCGATGATACCGATTTTCTCCGGATCGACATTATCCTGTACGGAGAGGAAATCCACCGCCGCCTGAAAATCTTCCGTATTGATGTCCGGGGACGCCATGTAACGGGGTGTTCCGCCGCTCTCTCCGGTAAATGACGGATCAAACGCTATCGTGAGGAAACCGCGCTCTGCCATTGTCTGGGCATACAATCCGGAGGCCTGCTCCTTTACCGCGCCGAACGGACCGCATACAGCGATTGCCGCCAGTTTTCCTTCCGCGCCTTTCGGCTCATATAAATCTGCTGCCAGCGTTATGCCATAGCGGTTATGAAAAGTTACCTTTCTGTGATTTACCTTCTCGCTTTTCGGGAATGTTTTATCCCACTCATTGGTCAATTCCAGTTTCATTGCTTCTGCCATTTTACATTACCTTCCTTTCTTATTTTGGGTGAATTTATAATCCATCCGTACATTTTTTTCATAAACTTAGATAAACTTTATCAATTTTAGTATAAATGATTGACTTCCATTCCGCTAATGGTTATAATTTATATCATGATATAAATTTATGGAATATCAAAAGAGGAGAAAAAAGTATGGAATTAAGAACGATGCGGTATTTTCTTGCTGTGGCAAGGGAAGAAAATATGACTCGCGCAGCAGAACTTCTGCACGTCACCCAGCCCACGCTTTCCAAACAGTTAAAATCACTGGAGGATGAGCTGGGAAAGAAACTGTTTGTCCGCCACAGCTTCCGCATAGAGCTGACAGAAGAAGGCGTCCTGCTCCGCAAACGAGCGGAAGACCTTGTGTCAATGGCAGACAAAATTACTACGGAATTTCTTTCCCTGGATGATACATTAGGCGGCGAGATCTACTTTGGTCTGGCAGAGTCCTATCAGATCAGACATCTTGCCGCTATCATTAAATCATTCAAAAGTACCTATCCCGATCTGCGGTATCACATTACCAGCGGGGCCACGGAACAGGTAACCGAAAAGCTGGATAAAGGCATCGTTGATTTTGCTGTGCTGGCAGAGGAACCAAATACAGACAAATATCATTACCTGGTATTTCCAGAAGCGGATTTATGGGGCGTCGTCATGCCTGATGACTGCCCTCTTGCAGAGAAACAGTCCGTCTCTGTCGATGATTTAACGGGACTTCCTTTGTTCTGCTCGGAACAGGGCTGGTCCAGGGACATTTCCCGATGGTGCGGCAATAAAATAGACGATCTGCATCTGGAAGGTTCTTTTAGGCTGTCGTACAATGGCTCTCTTTTTGTCAAAGAAGGACTGGGATATCTTCTCACCTTTGAGCACTTGATTGATACAAGTCCTGACAGCGGCTTGGCCTTCCGTCCACTTACCCCCAGACTTGAAACGAAACTGTATTTAATCTGGAAAAAATATCAGGTATTTACTCCTATTGCACAAAAAATGCTTGGAGAGTTGAGAAAACGGTTTCATGAATAATGAAAACTGTTTCTTTATTTATTTCACCTGCTTTTTCGCCCATTTTGCCACACTCTTATAGGATAAATCGGTCAGATCCTTACCCTTCAC
>CANRJU010000099.1 GCA_947631075.1 uncultured Lachnospiraceae bacterium | reverse complement strand
GCACCGGCAACATCGTCGGCGTATCCACCGCCGTCTTTTTAGGCGGTCCGGGTGCCGTTTTCTGGTGCTGGCTCACCGGCGTTTTCGGCATGGCGACCACCTACGCCGAAACCTATCTCTGTACCCGGTTCAGAAATGGAGCAAAATCCGATGTCAGCAACGCAAACAACGCCAAAAACAGCGAAAAGGCCAACAACATGGACAGTCCGGGCGGCCCTATGTATGTGCTGCGGGACGTCCTGAAAAAGCCGGGCATGGCGTTTCTATACAGCCTGTTTTTATGCCTGTCCGCCTTTTGCATCGGATGCACCACTCAGAGCAACGCCATAACCGAGAGCTGCGAGGAGGTTTTCCACCTCTCCCCGGTACTCACCGCCATTGTCACTGCCTTCGCGGTGGGGCTTGTGCTCATGCAGGGTAAAAAATGGATTGAATCCTTTACCATAGCCGTCGTGCCCGCTATGGCCATGTTCTTTTTCGGGGGCTGCGCGCTGTACCTCATTTTGCACCGCGCCTATTTCCTCCCCGCCATAAAGCAGATTCTCTCCTCCGCCTTCGGGCTCTCCCAGATCGGCGGCGGAATCACGGGCTTTACGCTGGGAAAAGCCGTCCGCTACGGCGTGGCGAGAGTTCACCAACGAGGCGGGGCTTGGCACCGCCGGGCTCATAGCGGGAAATTCCGCCGAAAAAAACGCAAGAAACCAGGCGCTGATTTCCATGAGCGCCTCCTTCTGGGACACGGTGGTGCTCTGCGCCGTAACGGGCATCGTTCTGGCGGCGTTCCAGTTAGAATACCCCGCCGAGTGGATCCGCTGCTCCGCCGGCTCGCTGACAGCGGCCGCCTTTTCCAAGCTCCCCTTTTTCGGGGACGAAATCCTCGCCGTCGCCGTCGTCTGCTTTGCCCTCGCGACGCTGGTCGGATGGAGCTATTACGGCAGACAGGGCTTTAGCTACCTCTTTCACGGAAAGGGGAGCCGCGTCTACCAGACCATTTACATCATCATGATTTTTGTCGGCGGCGTCCTCCCCCTGAATCTCGTCTGGGAGCTGACCGATTTCATCAACCTGTTTTTGCTGATACCCGCCTTTTACATGCTCGTGCGGTGCCGGAATATGGTTCGCCCATAGCCCGGAAAACACAAACTGAAGCCAACATCAAGACCGATGCAATAATCAACGCCAGCACAGGAGCCAGCGCCGAATCGGTCACAGAATCCAATTTATTCCGCTGCCTCGTAAATATAACTGTTTCCCCGCTTATCAACCCGCTTTACCGCCCCCAGGTCATAGAGCACATTCAGCGCCGTCCGGGCGCGGTTCACCGTGAGGCCGGACGCCTTGGCATACTCCCTTGAATCAAAGGTTTCCAGCTCCACCGGCACCAACATCCGATAATCCTCCGGGCAGTCCATCTGGATATCCTCCACGAGCCCCACCGGAATCCGGTCATAGCGGCAGGAGCCCTTTTTCCGATCCGCGCTCCAGCCATTTAAAAGGCGGGATTCCTCCACATCAATGAGAAGAATCCGAATAGAGAGATTCGGATCCTTTAAAAACATTTTAATGCGATATAATTCCCGAAACACCGCCTGGGGCGTGCCCTTTTTCGGCGACTTGCGCCGGTCGGTAATCTCGCCCGTCTCCTCGTCAATCCACCGGAGCCATTTGGTGGCGGGCACCGGATACACAATCGTCACCCGGTACAGCGGGAGAAATGCCCGCAGCTTGTCCCGCATCGTATTAAAATTGGCCGTCTGTATCTCGTACACATGGCCGTCCCGGTACACGTCCGCCACATATCCCTCCAGAGGGACCTCATGGTAATCCTCATCCGGCTCCACATAATTTTTAACCACGGCATGGAGCGTCTTTTCACCGAGCGTTCCGATGCCGTGGTTTTCATGTTCTCTGGAGAGAATTTTTGCAAGCGCCTGATTAAAGATTTCCCTGTCCATAATAAGCGTTGGCGCCATGTTTTCTGAAATAATGCTTATCCATCAGATATTGCGGCGCCTTCTGCACGCGCGGGTTCAGGGTGAGGGTGTGGTGCGCCATCTCGGCTACCTTGTCAAGCACGACCGCATTGTAAACGGCATTGGCCGGAGAGGTTCCCCATGTAAACGGTCCGTGGTTCTTCACAACGATGCCCGGAACCTCCATCGGATCTCTGTCCCCAATCGTCTCGATAATGACAAGTCCGGTGTTCCTCTCATAGTCCAGGTTAATCTCCTCTGCCGTGAGGTCCCTGGTGCATGGAATGTCGCCGTAGAAATAATCCGCGTGAGTCGTCCCCATAGCCGGAATTGCCATGCCCGCCTGCGCAAAGGTAACAGCCCAGGTCGAGTGCGTGTGCACCACGCCTGCCAGCGACGGATACGCCTTGTACAGCTCGATGTGCGTCGCCGTGTCCGAGGACGGACGATACTTGCCCTCAATGATGTTCTGGTCAAAATCAACCACTACCATATCGTCCGGCGTCAGCTCGTCATACTCCACGCCGCTGGGCTTGATCACAACATAGTTGTTCTCCCTGTCGATCCCGCTCACATTGCCCCATGTGTAAATGACAAGTCCCTTTTCCTGAAGCTCCATGTTCGCCTCATAAACATCCTTTTTCAGCTGCTCTAACATAATATCCTCCATTCTGCCGCCTCCCGCGGCGATTTACGATGCGAGTACAATAACTCTGTTCTCATTATACCCTGTTTTCTTTTTAGTGTAAATAATAAACTTTCTGAGAACGGGCGAAAATGAGCGAATAATTGTTTTCGGTTTGCCCAAAACAAAACCTTGTCAATTATTGCCACATATGATAAGATTATAATCAGTGGAAATCAAGAACAGTTAGTGGTGTACCGCCCGGCACTGCTCCAACAGCACCGGGCAAGGATGGTATCTCGGCTACCACACAATACAGAATAAATCTGCGATACACACAATGTTATTATACTGGAATTGTGTTTTATTGGCAACTCCATTTTACATTGTGGGGAAGCAGGGATTCTGTTAGCTCTTCGTATACATACGAGGTGGCGGTGTGGACGCATACCGGCACCTCGTTCTTGATTTCCCAAATAAAAGATCGCGCGGCCGACCTTTCGGGGCAGCGGTATCTTTTTTTGGGAAACAGTTGTTGTGTCTAAAAAAGTCAGACGAGGAGGAAGCAGAATGAAGGATGTAATGAAAATGACCATGAATACCACGGTCAGAAAAGTTACGGCAGTCGCCGCGGCCGCGGCGATGCTTATTGCCGTTCCATCTGTCTCAGCAGATGCGGCAAAGAAAGTTTCTTTGAGTTCAAAGAAACTGGAAGTGAAAGTGGGGAGCTCTGAGAAACTGAAGCTCAAAAACAGTTCAAAAAAGGCGACGTGGACGATCGTGTCCGGCAAAAAATATGTCTCCTTGAAGAACAAGAAGAAAAAGAGCGTGACGGTTGTGGGAAAAAAGGCAGGCAAAGCCAAAGTACAGGCCAAAGTAGGCAAGAAAAAATATACATGCACCGTGACAGTAAAGGCTAAAAAATCAAAGAAAAATAAAGCCACGGCTGCGCCAAAGAACACGCCTACACCTACGCCTCCGGCCAGCGGGGGAGAAGGCGGAACGCCGTCAACCGAGGCTCCCGCAGAGACGCCGGCCCCGACAGCTACAGCTACGGCCACAGCCGTTCCAAGCGCAACGCCGACTGCTACTCCGACAATAACTCCGGATGCAGGGACAGGCGGTTCGTCAACAGGGTCAACTCCATCCGGCGGAGTAAGCTCCGATGCTGAGTGGATCACAAATGACAATGATATGAAAACACTCGACATTGTCTTTGAGGATCCGACGCTGACATACCGCGCTGACTACAGCCAGATTCGATTAACTCAGGGAGATTGGAATACGGTAAAGGACGCCGTGCCGGATGTCTCAAAGTGCAAATTTACGGTGCTGCTTTTTGGTGAAAAGACGACGGCCTCCGCAGGGGATATCTCGTGGAGCAGCGAGCCTTATTACAGCAATTCCACAGACAAGGGGTATTATCGTTTTACACTCTACGCGGAAAAGGACGGTAAAACATACAAGGCAGAGCGATTTATTCTTGCGGATGAGAATGAATCCGATTACGTTTCCGTGACCCAAATCAAACAGGGCGAAACCGTGTTTGAAACAGAAATGGATAAACTGGAATACGGATATGATGTTCTTTTAAAAGTGGAGGAAGGCAAAACCATCAAAGACGTAATTCCGGATATTACAAAGACAACGATCTGCCTCAGCTATCGGGGAAAGCAATACGAAGTAACGCCTAAAAAGAAAAGCCGATGGGATAAATGGGATAAAGAATATGCATGCTATTATGCGTTTGAAATGCAGACAGACACTGGTGTTCAGGAAAAATCCGGATATTTTACACTGAAAAAATTTGATCCGGAACGCAAAATGGCATTATATCAGTACAAGCTGTCGGGCTCTCAAAGAGTGTATGACCGTCAATACTACTATTCAAGTGATCCCGAGGCAATAGAGTATGCGCAGTACGATTTAGCCGGCACTGGCAAGAGCAGTCTGAAGGAATGCTTCGCGAATCCGGAAAAGGAATTCGAGTTTGTCTGCTGCTATGGAAATAAGCTGTATGACAATGCCAAGATGAGCAATGTTGAATGGCATGATGGAACCTATTATTCAACTCCAAAAAAAGCAAATAATGGTCCGGGTACGGATGCAGGATACTACAGCTTTACTCTTTCCATTGAGGTGGATGGAGAGACAGTATCACAGGAATTTGCGTTGACGGAGCCTTATAATCCCCGATTGTGTAAGTTAAGCGGAGTCTTGACCGATGCTTCCGGAGAACCGGTTATTGAAAGCATCGAGTTGACATTTACCGGAAAACAGGGCGAATTTTCTTATTATGACCGGACTGCATCGACAAATTCAAACGGCGAGTATTCTATATCGCTCCCATATGGAGAATGGACTTGGAAAACCAGTTTGGATAGCGAATCAGAGACATTTACTCTGAACAGTGAGACGCAAACAAAAAATATTCAGTCGAAAGGATATCTTTTATACGGATTAGCTTATAATAACGGAGAACCATTTAATGACTACATTAATATAAATGTATATCAGAAGGAAAAGACAGGATATACACGAGTAGAAAGGACTTGGTGTTATAAAACACACCAATATAGGATTCTCCTTGCACCGGGAACTTACTGGCTTGAGACTGAGTATGGCGAAGGCAAGCAAGAAATCACAATAGCAGACCGTCAGACTATGGATTTTAATTTATCGCTCTGCAAGGTTTCCGGAACTCTGTTCCGGAATGGAACTAATACAATTAAACGCAACAAATATTTTTACATATTTAGGAAAGAGTCGGAAGAATCCATAGGCAATGTAGGACGCGTATGGACTAAACGCAAAGGTCATTATGAAACTTACCTTTTAGCCAATACGACATATGATATCGTTGACCAGGCATATGATGTAATAGACACTTTGGAATTAAAAGACACCGACGTAGAGAATCTGAATATTACATTGAATTACTACAACATACGGGGAACTGTCACGACAGCTTCTGGTGAGCCGGTTGCAAAGAAAAAACTAAAATTTATTCTTGAAAAAGAAGAAGGCAAGACTAGCCAAGAGTTTGATGTCAGGACATCCATTGAGGGCAAATATTTCGTTAAACTTACAAGAGGAACCTGGCAAGTGATTGATTATGAAACAGACGCAGTAATTGGCACTGTCACAGTAACGGACAACGAGAATCCACAGAACATCACATACCCAAATATTGAATGAAGTAACAGCCGCTAGCGGCGTTGCTTCAAGGCATGAGTTTTTAAAGCTCCGGTGTCTAAAAAGCACCGGAGTTTTTATTTGCTCAAAAATTTTTTCCGCGTAAATGCATTAAGCGGGAAATTTTCTTGTCCAGCGTATCGGCATATCCATTATAATAGTTCCTGACTTCCGTCCTGTTTTTTCATGCCCGCCTGCTCATTAACCACGCTAAAAACGGCAAAAAATATCTGTATGACATTCTGGCAATAAAAAAACGAGCAAGCCGTAACAAGATGTACGGTGAAAACCCGTTTCTCACTGTTAATAATAAACCTTTTTCCCATACTGTCAAGCCCCGATTTTTATTTTTTCAATGGGAATTTTCGGGAATTTGCAAAACCACCCGGCGATTACAGTATTTATTTGCCAGAGGCAGCCACATACGTTTCCTGCTGCTTTTTCTGCAAAAAGCATTGGTCCGGTAAATTTCAGCAGCTTTTGTTATAATCTGAATTGCGCGTCTTTTGTTCATAACCAAATCCTTAATTTTAAATTATTAGAAAAGGGAATGTCCATGCCGCAGCACCAAACATCCCCTCTCCACGGTTGATTTTTACGTTGTCTGCCAACCTCCAGCTCCTATGTCTGGAAAATAGCAGGTTTTTCTGTTGCCTGCCAACCTCCGACACCTGCGTTCGGAAAACATATCAGATTTTAGGTGTCAACCCACCATTAAAGCCTTACTGTCCTCTATGGACAGCCGACCTTTTTTATCTACTCACATTATAGCATATGCAAAATTGAAAAGCAATAATCATTTTCCGCGTAAATGCCACAAAATCAGGTTGTCAAAAAAATAAACTTGCTATAATATAAATTATATATGAATGTCATATTAAAAGAGAAATGAGGACATAAACATGAGAATTGCCATATGCGACGACAACCCGCAGGACATTGAGAAGATCCGGTCTTATGTTACGGAATATTTTGCGGAAAAGAAACGGAATATAGAGGATATTGCCCTGTTTGAAAGCGGGGAAGCTCTCCTCTCCGACCCGGAGCCGAAGGACATTGTGTTTCTGGACATGGAAATGCCGGGACTGGATGGGGTTTATGTGGGAAAAGCGCTGAAGCAGAAAGATAAGGATATCATTATTTTTGTCGTGACGTCGTACCTGGAATATCTGGATGAGGCCATGCGGTTTCATGTGTTCCGCTATTTGTCCAAACCGCTGGACAAGCAGCGCCTGTTTCAGAATCTGGACGACGCGCTGGCGCTGTATGGCAGTTTTTCCTCCCAGATCGTGATTGAATCCGCCGATGGCTGCCATGCCATATCCACATCCGATATTGTGAGCGTGGAATCCCACGGCCACGGGACAACCGTCCACACCTTACATCAGGATATCAACTCCACACAGTCGATGCAGCACTGGATCCAGACGCTGACGCGGCACTCCGGCTGTTTTTTCAACAGCCACCGGAGCTTTATCGTGAACCTGAGGCACGTCACCGATTTTGACCACTCGGAAATCTCTCTCTGCCACGGCAAATTTCAGGCGTATCTTTCGCGCAGAAAATACGCGGAATTTAAAAATTCATACCTGTTGTATCTGGAAAGCATACGGTGATATCGTTTGATATATCTCATTACACACAGGATATCGGCTGCCATCACGCCAAATACGAATATCTCACTCTTGAGAGCGCCGTCCCCGCCGCCGCAAGCACGCCCGCGAGGACAAAATTCACAACAACCAGCTGCACATTCTGCCGGGACGCCCCGCTGTCCTCCGGGAAAATCGACAGAAAGGACATAATCCGCAGCGGATCGAACAGATTTATATACAAACAGTACACCGCGCAAATTGTAAAACCGATTCCCGCATTTAAAAATACAAAGCACAAAAAGAACATCAGAAAACTGATTACGGCCACTTCCGCGAGCAGCTGCACCGCGAGAAATAAAGGCAGTTCAAAAAAATGCCTCACAATCCCGAATACCGCCGCCGTGACAGCCAGCTGCAGGCAGGCAAATATCGTCTGCTCAAAAATAAACTGGCTCTTTTTGTGATACAGATACAGCAGTTCATTTCCCTCCGCCTCAAAAAAATCGTGAAACAGAAGGACCGCCCACCACGCGCCGCACACGGGCAGCCAGATGTGAAGCTGCGCCGCGATTTTCAGCAGAATGTCGTCCTCTCCCGCGTCGTCGGACAGAATCACCGCTATACTTAGGGGGAGCAGCGCCCCCAGAATAAATACGGGGACCAGGCACATCCATTTTTTATTCCTGATCCGCGCCGCCATCAATCCGAACATTATCCTTCCTCCACTGAAAATCCATGCGCTTTATTCAGCCGCGCCAGATACCCCTGCTCCAGCGTCGGCTCCGGAACATCATCGCATTTCGCGAAATCAGCGGCCTCCGCCGTGGTGACATTTTCCAACACCTGCCCCTGATTCATGATAATGACGCGGTCGCACAGGGATTCGACATCCTCCACAATATGTGTAGAAATAAGAACCGTCCGTCCCGCGCCCGCCCGCCGGACCAGATTTTTGAACCGCGCCCTCTCCTCCGGATCAAAAATCTGGTCCGGCG
>CANRJU010000098.1 GCA_947631075.1 uncultured Lachnospiraceae bacterium | reverse complement strand
AATATCGCGCCGGAGAGCGAGCAGGCTGTCATGAACACGCTGCGGACGAGCTTCCGCCCCGAGTTTCTCAACCGTCTGGACGAGATTATTATGTTCCGGCCTCTTTCCCGCGGGGATATCAGCGGCATTATCGACCTGCTGATCGCCGATGTGAACCGGCGGATCGCGGACAAGGAGATCACGCTGTCCATCACTGACGCCGCACGGAACTTCATCACCGACCAGGCCTACGATCCTGCTTACGGCGCAAGGCCGCTGAAGCGCTATCTCCAGAAAAATGTGGAGACGCTTCTCGCAAAGAAAATCCTTGCGGACGAGGTCAGCATGGGCGACGCCCTGACGCTGGACGCGGCAGAGCAGGGGCTGGTTATAAATTGAGATTTCACACCAAAAAAAGGGCGATTCGCGCAATAGCCATTTACTTATGCCGGGAAACATGCGATAATTCTATAAAGAGACTATCGCATGGTGAAAGGTGATGATGGCTATGAGCAGTTATGGTATGACGGCCAGTACCTCAGGAAGCGTACTCGACCGCATTTTAAAAGAGAAGATGTATCCGACTGTTTCGTCCGAGGCGCAGGAGGCAAATGCCAATCTGACGTCGGGGATGTCCAGTCTGAGTGATTCCGTATCCGCTCTCCAGAACGGGGACACATATGCGGATTCAGATGAGGGAGCGGGCGCGGACAAGGTATTTTCCGCGATGAAGGACTATGTGTCGCAGTATAACGACGTTGTCAGCGCGGCGCACAAATCGACGCTGACGGGGAAAGTGTCCTATACGGCGGGCATGATGAAGAGCACGAGGGCAAATGCTGACAGGCTTGCGGAGATCGGCGTCACGGTCAATCGGGACGGCACGCTGCAACTCGACGAGAAGAAGTTTAAGGCTGCGGATATTTCCAAGGTGAAGGAGCTTTTTTCCGGGGACGATATCACGGGCTATGGCGCCACAGTGAAGTCCCGTCTGGGCTTTGCGAGCCTGGACGCCGGTCCGGTGAGCAGGCCGGAGAAGGATGCTGCTACCGAGAAGGACAAGGTCGAGGACAAGAAGGAGCTTGATTCCCTGACATACGCCGGTGCGGGCGCACTCAAGACGGATATTGAGAAGCTCACATCCGATTCCTTATATGAGAAAAAGAAGGATAAGGACGGCGTTGGACAGTACGACATCGACCGTATTTTAGACGCGGTCAGGAATTTTGCCGGCAATTACAACGCGATGCTCGACGCCGCGAGGATGAGCATAAATTCCGGCGTCACATCGAATCTGGCGCGAATTATGGATAAGACCGCGCAGAATAGCGAGAAGCTGGAAGGGTTCGGAATCCATGTGGACAGCAGGGGAAAGCTGACGCTCGACGAGGATGCATTTAAAAAATCCGACATGTCCCGCGTGCAGAGCTTTTTCAAGCAGTACGGCTCCGCAATTGCGTCCAACGTATCGCTGGTGGATTATTATATGACGACGGGCGCTGATGCCTCCTATGGCTATACGCCGTTCGGAACCTACAACGCGCAGGGAAGCTTCCGCTTTGACAGGGCTATATAGGTTTTTAATCGCAGAGATGTGCATTTCCGGGTATTGTCTGTATCGGCTTGTCAGACCGTTTGCGCGGCGCAAGAGGACGGCGGCGATGACCGGAATTGCTTACTCTCTGGCGATGGCGGGACTGTATGCAGTGCCGGTGCATATCGGCTTATTTACGGCGTATATGCTGGGATGCCTCGCGGGCTTTGGCGTGATGTACGGGCTGGAGCGAGAAAATGGCGCACAGAAGTTTTTTCTCTCTGTCGCCTTTTTTTCGCTGCGCTGGCTCGCTTTTATTATGGCGGAGCTTCTGTATGACAATCTGTATAGTTTTTTGGAAAATACCCGGTGGTACAGGGAAAATTATTCCCCGGCCGTTCAGGCGTCGGTCTATGTCGGCGTCTGCGCGTTTTACCTGATTCTGTTTTTTGCGATTATGGCGGGCGCTGTGACCGGCATCGTCAAAAGCTATGTGTACAAGAGGGAGCCGATGTCGGCGCGGGAGCTTCTGATGCTGAGTATTCCGCCTGTTCTGGGAGCGGCGGGGTGCAAAATCATTCGCTATTACCGCATCTCCTATCTGCGGGACGCGGGAGAGCTGTCGGTCGCCTATGATTTGTTGCTTCTGTTCTACTGCGCGGTGGCCGTGGCGACGATTGTTGTCCTGATCGTGCTCTATCAGAGGATCAAGGCGTCGCAGGAGGAAAAGCTGACAAGCCGGTTTGCTCTCGCCCAGGCGGACGATTTGAAACGGCATATTGAGCAGGTGGAGGGGCTCTATCGGGATATACGGAGCCTGAAGCACGACATGACGAATCACGTCCTCACTCTGGAACGGCTGTACGCGGCGGGCGAGAAAAAAGAGGCGGAGGATTATGTCGAGAGCTTAAAGGAGGCTCTGGTCGAGACCGCCGGCGACATAAGGACCGGAAATCCGGTGACGGACGTTATCCTGCGGGAGTGGAAAAAGACGGCGGAGAATAAGGGAATACAGTTTCAGTGCGATTTTCAGTATCCCGCGGACGCGGATATAAATGTATTCGATATCAGCATAATATTAAATAACGCGATGCAGAACGCGGCTGAAAACGCGGGGGCGGAGGGCGGGTATATCTCTGTTCTCTCGTACCGCAGGGGCAACGCGTATATGATAGAGATTCGGAACAGCTTTGACGGGGAGCTGCGTCGGGACCGGGAGGGCGGGCTTCCCGTGACGTCAAAGGAAAAGGATGGCACTCACGGATACGGCCTTAGCAATATCCGCCGGATCGCCGGAAAATATTTTGGAGATATAGACTGCGCGGCAGAAAATGGAGAATTTATCCTCAGCGTCATGCTGATGCTGAGGTGAGAAATATTTCGCGCCCATAATAGGTTTTTTCGCGCAATTTGTATTTACTTATAGCAAAAAATGTGAGATAATGAGATAAATAGTTTTGTGCCTTATAAACAGATATGCACAATGTACGGAGAGATTTGACGCTATTGTATAAGAATCGCTTGAGCGGACAGTTTTCAGGAGAGAGGTGATTTTATGCAGGTAAATGGTGTGAACGGGATCGGGGCGTCTGCGCCGGGCGTGTCCTCCCCGTCGGTGGACGCTGTGAGCAAGGGCATCCAGAACCAGATTGCCAGCGCGCAGCAGCAGCTTCAGAAGCTGTCGGCTGACCGGGATATGAGTGTGGACGAGAAACAGAAGAAAAGACAGGAAATTCAGAAAGAGATTTCGGAATTGAATACGGAGCTCAGACAGCATCAGGCAGAGCTGCGCCGCGAGCAGCAGGCGCAGAGCAGACAGGCAGGCGAGGAAAATCCTTTGGCGGATGAGAGAGCGGGCGAGAAGGACGAGGAAAAGGAAGAGCTCCAGGGCGTGCTGTCGGACAATAGCATGAAGGCGATTATTTCAGCGGAATCCGCGCTTGCCCAGGCGGAGGTTCACGGGAAGGTCGTGTCCTCTCTGGAGGGTCGCGCGCGCGTGCTGCAGAGCGAGATTCGCCAGTCCGAGAGCCAGGGCAGCAGTACGGAGGATAAGAAGAATGAACTGGAGAAGCTGGAAAAGCGGATTACCAGGGCCTCCGGGGCGCAGACAGGGATTCTGTCCGGCGCGGTGAAGGATATGAGCCAGGCGGCTAAGGATGAGATTGCCCCGAAGGAAGAGCAGAAGAAGTCGAAGGAGGCAGACGAGAAGGTTCTCGCCGCTGAAAAGCTGAACCTGGCAGCAGGCACACGGGCATATCAAAAGGGAAAGTTTTATTCCAATGTGGATATTCATATTTAAAATGGAAAGTGTATGGTTAAGATATGAAAACAGATACATCCCACGGACCGTTTGACTATACCAAATGGCGCGAACAGAATTTGGATGAGGGAATAAGTGTCAGAGAATTGAGTCAAAAAGCTATGGCATATTCAAAATCTGAATGAGCATAAAACAGGAACCAGTTCCGACATGGATCTGATTCCTGTTTTATTATCATAAAATATTGAAATTACTTTGTGCTGCGTATTTTTACGCTATAAATTGTGACTTGCTGTGCCATTCACAATGCGACTTGCTGTGCCATTCACTATTTACAGCAGTTTTTATCGAAGGAGGGGTTGAACGCGTAGAAGTTCTTCTGGTTCAGCTCATCCTGTACCATCCGCAGGCTCTCGCCGAAGCGCTGGAAGTGAACCAGCTCCCGCTCGCGCAGGAAGCGGATGGGATCGATTACCTCCGGATCGTCTACCAGCCGCAGGATATTGTCATAGGTGGAGCGGGCCTTCTGCTCCGCCGCCAGATCCTCCGTCAAATCGGTGATCGGATCGCCCTTTACCTGGAACTCGCAGGCGTTAAAGGGGATTCCTCCCGCGGCCTGCGGCCAGATGCCTAACGTGTGGTCCACATAATAATCCTCAAAGCCCTGCGCCTTGATTTCCTCCGGGGTCAGGTCGCGGGTCAGCTGGTGAACAATGGCGCAGATCATTTCAAAGTGCGCCATCTCCTCGGTGCCGATGTCGGTCAGCACGCCCGCCACAGCCTTATTTTTCATGGAATAACGCTGGGAGAGGTAGCGCTGGGAGGCCGACAGCTCGCCGTCGGGGCCGCCAAATTGCGACATAATTACTTTTGCCATTTTGGCGTTGGGGCGCGTGATTTTGACAGGGTATTCCAGTCGTCTTTCATAGGTCCACATTAGCAGCAGCCTCCTTCCCAGGGCCACGGATTCTGAGTCCAGGTCCATCCGTTATTGGTGTCTACAGCATTTGAAGTGAGAGGACCGTAATTTTTCTCATACTCATTGCGGGCCTCCTTGTGCATCTGCTGGTATTTGTTGTAATAATCCATTGCTTTTTCATCATTCGGGTGCGTGTCGAGGAAAAGAGTGATGTCCGTGAGGGCGAACCCTGTTTCCCGAACGGTCTGCATAGCCTGTTCCTGATTGTTTGAGCACATCAACAGCTTCCCCTCCTTCCGCAGGAGTAGTTTGACCGGGACGGCGCGTAATTGCTGTTCCGGGAGACGGTGTTCGGGCTGTAGCCGCGGCTGTTTGCCGGCTTTGACTGACAGGCTGCGTGAGCGCCCACAAATGGGAAAATAAGATCCTCAAAAATGGTGCCCTGAGCCAGACCGGAACAGCCGTCCATTACATTTTCAAATGACTGCCATGGAACGTAAGCCATGGCGATTGGTTTGTTGGAAAGGTTCATGGTAACTCCTTGATTTTATTGTTAGTTCAATATTATGTAGAAAAAGGTCGAAGTGTGAAAAGTAGTTGACAAATAGGAGAAGCTGTTGTATCATAACAGTAATCGTTACTACTTTAGAAAAGGGCGGTGGCAATGGCTGAATTAAAATACAGCAGACAGCGCGAGGCTGTTATGAATTACCTTCGTTCCACAAAGTCCCATCCGACAGCGGAAAAGGTATATTCTGCCGTTCGGAAGGAGTTCCCCAGGGTCAGTTTGGGAACGGTTTATAGAAATCTGAACCTGTTAGCGGACCGGGGAGAGATTCTTCGGTTTGCCTGCGGAGACGGAGCGGAGCATTTTGACGCCACTACAGAGCCCCATTCGCATTTTATCTGCCGCCAGTGCGGCGCCGTGCAGGATGTGGATGCCGGATTATCGGAGGAGATCCGGGACGAGGCAGTACGGGATTTTTCCGGAGAGATCGAGCGGTACGAGCTCTATTTTTACGGAATATGCGAGCAGTGTTTATCCAAAAAAAATAAAAATAAAGGAGACTAAGACTATGAAAAAATTTGTATGTTCAGTATGCGGTTACGTTTACGAGGGAGATGAGCCACCGGCAGAGTGCCCTCAGTGCCATCAGCCGGCTGAGAAGTTCAAAGAGATGACCGGCGAGAGAGAGTGGGCAGCCGAGCATGTAGTAGGCGTTGCCAAGGGCGTCAGCGAGGATATCGTAGCAGACCTCCGCGCGAACTTCGAGGGCGAGTGCTCCGAGGTAGGTATGTATCTGGCTATGGCGCGTGTAGCTCATCGCGAGGGTTATCCGGAAGTTGGTCTTTACTATGAGAAGGCCGCTTGGGAAGAAGCAGAGCACGCAGCTAAGTTTGCAGAGCTTCTGGGCGAGGTTGTTACCGACTCCACAAAGAAGAACCTGGAGATGCGCGTAGACGCTGAGAACGGCGCGACCGCAGGCAAGTTCGACCTGGCTAAGAGAGCTAAGGCAGCAGATTTGGATGCAATCCATGATACCGTTCATGAGATGGCAAGAGATGAGGCGCGGCATGGTAAAGCGTTCGAGGGTCTGTTAAAGAGATACTTTAGCTAATAACAGAACATAATTTTATGAATTAAAAATGGGACTTGATCGGAAGAAGCCTGTAGAGGTTTTGGATGGTTAGGTCCTATTTTTTATACTAAATTGGGAAGAAATAAGGATTATATGGGGTAAAATGGGGTGAAATATGAGAATACAGTATTGATTCGGCTGATTTTATGTGTTACAATTTTGATTGAAAAGTAATGTCCATATAGGCTAAAGTTTTCAATGAGGTGATGTTTCTATGGAGATAAAGCGCGACAGATATTTGAAAAGGCTCATAGATTTTATGTGGGACGGGCAGGTTAAGGTCATTACGGGGATTCGCCGGTGCGGGAAATCCTATCTCTTGCGAACGCTATTTCGGAACTATCTGCTGTCCACAGGAGTGGGCGAGGATCAGATTATTACCATAGCGCTTGATTTAATGCGTGATATAAAATACAGAAATCCCATTTTGCTGGCGGAATATGTCAGAGAAAAAGCCGCCGATAAGAACACACAATATTATCTGTTTGTGGATGAAATCCAGTTGTCGGATGAGACGGATAATCCGTTCAGTCCGCAGGGGAAAAAGATCACTTTTTATGATGCGCTCAATGAGCTGCGGGAGATGGAAAATCTGGATGTATATGTCACGGGCAGTAATTCCAAAATGCTGTCAAGCGATATCCTGACAGAGTTTCGCGGACGGAGTGATGAAATCCGAATACATCCGCTTTCTTTTTCGGAGTTTTACGCATTTGTCGGCGGCGATAAGCATGAGGCGTTTGAGGAGTACGCCTTTTATGGAGGGCTTCCATTCGTTCTCTCATTGCCGGATGACACTGCGAAAATGAACTATCTTACCTCTTTGTTTAAAGAGGTGTATATGAAGGATATTGTTGAGAGGAAGGGCGTCGAGAGAGAGGATGTATTGGATCAGGTGCTGAATCTGCTGTGCTCGTCTGTGGGCTCGCTCACCAATCCGAATAAAATTGCCAATACGTTAAGGAGCCGAGAACAAATCCATCTTTCTGTGAACACGGTTAAGACATATATGGATTATCTGGAGGACGCATTTTTGTTCTCACAGAGCAAGCGGTATGATGTGAAAGGGAAATCCTATTTTGATTTTCCCAATAAATATTATTGCGAGGACGTGGGCCTTCGAAATGCGAGAATTGAGTTCCGGCAGCAGGAGCTTACGCATATTATGGAAAATATCGTGTATAATGAGCTGAAATTGCGCGGTTTTTCAGTAGACGTCGGCGTTGTTTTTGCAAGAGAAAAAAATAAAAATAATACTGCTGTAAGAGTGCCGCGAGAGATTGATTTTGTTGCTTCAAAGGGCAGTAAGCGAGTGTATATTCAATCCGCGTACGCCATGCCTGATGCAGAAAAAGCAGAAATTGAAAACGAGCCATTTACATTGATTAACGACTCATTTCCCAAAATAATTGTCAGACATGATATTGCGAAAAGATGGTATGATGATAGGGGAGTGCTGAATATCGGTATTCTGGATTTTTTGCTGGATGAGACGGTTGTTTGATTAAATTATCGGTGAAATAAGTCTGGGAATATTGTAAAGGAAAAATAAAGTGTTTCTAATATAGTCAAGAGAATCTGAAAAGCAAGGGTATGATTTGCTAGCTCTAAATGGGATTTAATAGCATGAATTTGAATCGTTGATTTTGGACTGGAGAGTGCAGAAAATCGGCATTTTCCAGTCCTTTCTTTTTTCTGAAACGAGATGTTTATAAAAGGAGTTTTATTTGTTTGTCTTTCATTTCGAAAATAATATTTTTATATTATCAGTTTGTGTTGAAACGTGCATTCTTGACACATGCGGAAAGGAACAGGAAAATAAAGGTGTAGCACTAAAAATTAAAAATTGGGAACAACGCGGACAAGCTTTTTAATTTCATTTAATGTTCCCGGAATGGAGGAAATCATGACACGAAAAATCACAAGAAAACGGATGGAAGATTACCGGAATTATCTCTACGAGCAGGAAAAAAGCGAAAATACTATAACAAAATATATGTGCGACGTAGAGAAGCTGAGGGAGTACGCGGCGGGGCGGAGCCTGGACAAAGCGCTGGTGATCCGGTACAAGGAGGACCTGAAAAACAGTGGCGCGTACACGACCAACAGCATCAATTCCTTTCTCACGGCGGTCAACCAGTTCTTTGAGTTTATGGAATGGTACGACCTGAAAAT
>CANRJU010000097.1 GCA_947631075.1 uncultured Lachnospiraceae bacterium | reverse complement strand
AGATTAACATTCAGCATTTGTGTTTAAAATGCTGCTTGATGAGCAGACACTAATTAATCAAATTTGCAAAGGAGTTTACTGATATGCATGTAAGTAAACGCAATGTAAAAATCTTGTTGATTTTATGTATTGTTATTGGCGGTATTTTGCACATTGCACCATATTTTTACAATCGTTCGCTTTGGGTGGATGAGGCGATGCTTGCCAGCTCCATATGTACGAGATCTTTTTCTGAATTAGTAGCCTCTCCTCTTGATTTCGGGCAGAGTGCCTCTGTTGGGTGGCTATTTATTGTTAAATTATTTACGCAAGTATTTGGAGTTTCTGAGTTCGCGTTAAGGCTCTGGTCGTTGCTCTCAGCGTTTGGTTGTATAATCTTATTTTACCTTTTATCGAAGGATCGGGTAAAAAAGAATTATGCGCTTTTATTTACAGCGCTTTTTGCATTAGCGGATAAATATATTTATTATGCGAATGAGTCGAAACCATATATGTCGGATAATTTAGGATGCTTATTGGTCCTATATATATGGCAGAGATTCAAGGACAAAAAGATTAAGCTTATATATGTGGGGTTATTATATGCGCTGTTAGTATGGTTTTCTTTTTCTGCGGTATTTTTTGTTGCAGCTTGCATGATAATAGAATGTGTCGATATTCTAAAAAAAATTTGCAAGGAAAAGGATAAAAAGGCAGCGGTCGATTTTCTCCCATGCGGGATTGTATTGATCAGTTTTATATTGAATTTTATTTTTTGGCTGTCTGACACGTCAGGAAATGTAGCGGCAAAAGGATATTGGGACTTATTGCGGTTTCCTCTTTGGCCAACATCTTTATCGGATTTAAAACTGATTTTTTTGATGGCAAAAGAGTTTCTGGGATTTTATTCTACGAAAATAGTTGCAGTAGTTATTCTGTTGTTGGTTTTGTATTATGTCGCACATGTTATCCGAAGAAAAAGGGATAAGCTTGAGATTCTTCTGCCGGTTGTTCTTTCCTTGGTGCTGCTTTTTATTGCATCATACTGCGGTTTCTATCCGATAGCGGGAAGATTGATTCAGATTTATCCGCTAGTGTTCATGATATTTGCTGCCTGTTCATGTGAGCTTGCAGAAAATAAATTTATGGAGATAAAAGATATAAAACTCCGGGTAATTTGCGAGAGTGCGGCAATTGGAATATTAGTTGTCTGTCTGGGACTGATGGGGATGGATGGGTGCAAAAATTTGTTTGCGAGACATGTATATGTCGATATGTCAGAAATAGACGGGAGTATTCGTTATCTTGAGGAAAACAAGACGGATTCGGATATAGTATATGTGTATCATAAGTCTATACCTGTTTATATTTACAGGCAGGATTTTGAGCCTTCATATAGCGAATTGATGGAATTGAGCAGTGGCGTGGAACGAAGTGAAATGTCTTGGCCGGCGCTTCCGATAGTCAGGGGTGATACGATCTATGGTCAGGCGCTGGAAACTTTTTTATATGAGGAACCATATAGTTATGATTATTCCCTGAATACGGACGCAATCATTGAGGACAGCTTGTTAATTGCGCAGAATGAGAGTGTATATTTATTTGTTTCTCATTCTGATATTGGAGTGCCAGAATTGCTGAGCGAACTTGAAAAATATGGTGAAGTCCAGACTGTAAGTGAATTTTATAAAACGAAATTATATCATTACATTAAGAAATGATGGCAGCCATAGGTTATTTCATGTGCAGGGATTAAGCAGGCAATACAGGGTTTGGAATATCTGGGGGAAAGGCATGGAATATTACGATAAAATTATCATTGGTGCGGGGCTTTATGGTATATACTCTGCTTTGTTCTGTTCTAGGAAGGGGCAGAGAGTCCTGGTTCTGGAATGTGATCCTGCGCCTTTTCAGAGGGCAACCTATATCAATCAGGCAAGGGTGCATCAGGGATATCATTATCCCAGATCCATTTCAACGGCAATGAAATCTGCGGGATATTTCGAAAGATTTTGCAAAGACTATGGGTTTTGCATTAATCAGGAATTTGAACAGATTTATGCAACTTCTGATAAGTATTCATGGTCGGACAGAATACAGTTTAAAGAATTCTGCAGGGCGGCACAGATACCCTGTGAGGAACTGCATCCGGGGCGGTATTTTAAGAAAGGGATGTGTGACGGTGCTTTTTTGACAAGGGAATATACATATGACGCAATGATCCTAAAGGATTATCTGATGAAAGAGCTTTCGAAATATCCGCATACCGTTATCCGCTATGGAGCGCACATTCAGAGAATCGAAAAATCAGTGGATGCCTATGCGGTTTATACAGAGGAAGGCGGAGAATATCGCAGCGGGTTTCTTCTGGATGCGGCCTATGCGGGAACCAACCAGATTCTGAAAATGGCAGGATATGAACCTTTTGAGATTAAATATGAGCTATGTGAGATTATCCTGTGTGATGTCAATGAAAATCTGAAAAATCTGGGATTTACCATTATGGATGGTCCGTTTTTTTCTATTATGCCGTTTGGAAAAACAGGATTCCATTCCCTGACATCGGTTACGTTTACCCCGCATACGACAAGCTATGATGAGGTTCCTGTATTTGACTGCCAGAAGGAATGTAACGGGTACTGTACGGCGGAACGGCTAGGCAACTGCAACGATTGCCCGGCAAAACCCAAGACGGCATTTCCGTATATGGCAAATCTTGCTGGGAAATATCTGAAAGAAGATTTTGAATTTTATTATCATCATTCTTTGTATTCTATGAAACCGATTCTAATGAGTTCGGAGATTGATGATTCCAGGCCGACAGTGATCCGGATTTTTTCAAAAAAGCCGTTGTTCGCCGCAGTATTGTCAGGGAAGATAAATACAGTCTATGATTTGGACGAGGTGCTTAGCGATGAAGAATAAAGAAAAGAATTTTGCATCTGCTGTTATTTATGTGCATAATGCTGAACAGAGGATTGTGCCGTTTTTAGAGACCGTGATTGACGTCATGGAAAATAATTTTGAGCACTCCGAAATTATCTGCGTTGATGATTTTTCAGATGACCAGAGTAGCGAGAGAATAAAAGAAGCTAGCCGGAAAGCAGAGGCAGCAAGTGTTTCCATTGTTCATATGGGAAAATTTCATGGGATGGAAATGGCAATGAATGCTGGCGTGGATCTGGCAATTGGGGATTTCGTATTTGAATTTGACCGTACCGTTTTGGATTTTGACAGGAATGAGATCATGAATGTTTATCAGAAATCTGTTTCGGGGGGGTATGACATCGTAAGCGCGTCCCCGGATAGGAAAGAAAAATTCACGTCAAATATATTCTATAAAATTTTTGGGAAATTTGCAGATGTTTCTTGTCAAATGTCTACTGAAAGTTTCCGTGTAATCAGCAGGAGAGGGATCAACCGCGTCAGTTCCATGAACCGGATGATTCCTTACCGGAAAGCCGTTTATGCAAACTGTGGATTAAAAATGCAGAATATGAGGTATTCGGCGGTTTTGGATAATTCTGATTATATTATCGGGAAAAAAGAAAAAAAATACAGGACAGGTCTGGCTGTCGATTCGCTGATTTTATTTACGGAAGTAGGATACCGCTTTGCAGTTGCAATGACGGTTATTATGATGCTGATGACGGTTTTTATGGCGGTATATTCCCTGTTGGCGTATTTCCTGTTTCATCCGGTTGCGGGGTGGACGACGACCATTTTATTCCTTTCCGTCGTCTTTTTTGGACTGTTTGGAATACTGACTGTGATTATCCGCTATCTGCAGCTGGTGGTCAATCTGTTATTTAAGAGAAGGCATTACAGTTATGAAGGGATAGAAAAGCTGACGAAGTAGAGGAGAGAGAGAAAGATGAATGCATTAGTTGGCTGTACGGGATTTGTGGGAAGCAATCTGTATGAATCGGGGCGGTTTGATGCTGCGTATCATTCTTTCGATATTCAGAAAGCCTACGGAACAAAACCTGATTTGTTGGTTTATGCAGGAGTGCGCGCAGAAAAATATCTGGCGAACCACGAGCCTGCAAAGGATATGGAACTTATCTATGAAGCGGAAGAAAATATTAGGAGGATACAGGCGGAAAAGCTGGTATTGATTTCTACGGTTGACGTTTTAAAAAAGCCGAAGGGTGTGGATGAGGCTGCAGAAATTGATACGGATGGCCTGCATCCATACGGATATAACCGCTACTGCCTGGAACAGTGGGTTCGGTCTCATTATCCGGACGCTTTGATTATCCGCTTGCCGGGATTGTTCGGAAAAAATATTAAGAAGAATTTTATTTATGATTATATTCATGTGATTCCGTTTATGCTGACAGCACAGAAGTTTATGGAATTAAAACAGGCAGATCCGGAATTGGAAGATTATTACGACCAACAGGAAAATGGATTTTATAAAGTGAGGTTTCTGTCGGTGCAGGAGGAAACGGTGTTAAGGGATAAATTTAAAAGAACCGGATTTTCTGCTCTGAATTTTACAGACAGCAGAAGTCGGTATCAGTTTTATTCACTGCACAGGCTCTGGGCGGATATACAGACCGCGTTGAAGAATGGTTTAAGACTCTGGCATCCGGCAGTGGAACCGGTATCTGCAGGAGAAATTTATTGCTTTCTTACGGGAAAACAGTTTGTGAATGAGCTGGAACAGATTCCGGCGGATTATGATTATCGGACAATGTATGCGGAAATTTTTGGAGGAAAGGGCGGTTATATCTGCAGGAAAGAAGATGTGCTGAATGATATAGCGGAATTTGTAAAAGGACAGGAGATTAAATGATGAAACTTTCCATATCAAATATCGCATGGGACTCCCGATTGGATGGCGAAATGTATGAAAAAATGAAAATATATGGTTTTTCGGGTCTGGAAATTGCTCCGACAAGAATCTTTCCGGAACAGCCATATGAACGGCTGGAAGAAGCAAGGAAGTGGAGCAGCAATTTACAAAAACAGCATGGACTGTGTATTCCTTCTATGCAGTCCATCTGGTATGGCAGACAGGAGAAGCTTTTCGGAACAAAGGAGGAGCGAGACTTTCTGCTCTGGTACACTAAAAAAGCGATTGATTTTGCAGAAGCCATCGGATGCAAAAATCTCGTATTCGGATGTCCGAAGAACCGCAGTATTCTGAATGGAAGTGCTGTGCAGGGTGCTGTTGCCTTTTTTCAGGAATTAGGCGATTATGCGGCAGAGCATAAAACCGTAATCGGCCTGGAGGCCAATCCGCCTGTTTATCAGACGAATTATATCAATGATACCAAATCGGCTTTAGAGCTGATTGCTGAGGTGGATTCTAAAGGGTTCCGGCTGAATCTGGATGTGGGAACAATGATCTGTAATGAAGAAACGGTAAATGTATTGAAAGACAGAATTGCATGGATCAGTCATGTCCATATCAGCGAACCGGGCCTTGGCCTGATTCAAAAGAGAAAATTGCATCATCAACTGCTGGGTCTATTAAAACGGGAGTCCTATCATGGATTTGTTTCCATTGAGATGGGAAATCTGAAAGAATTATCTGCAGTGGAAGAAAGTATGCGGTATTTAGCAGAAATCTGCAATGGATAATATTTTTGCGTGATGTGACCAAATCGAGAATAGGATTTTGAAAGCAGCAGGGAGCAAAGTTATGGTTTATGAAAAACAGCCGGGCGTGCCAAGATTCTTGTGCGCGAAATACCGGGAAAAAACAAGTGAATATGCGGTTTTAATTCCGATTATCAATGAAGGGGAACGGATTGTGAAGGAACTAAAGCGTGCGTATCACTACCATATATGCAAATATGCAGACATAATTATCTGTGATGGTGGCTCAACAGATGGCTGCACGGAAGAAAGCCGTCTGCGGAAACTGAACGTAAATACCCTGTTAGTCAAGCAGGATGAGGGAAAGCAGGGCGCTCAGCTGCGGATGGGGATATGGTGGGCGCTGCGGCGCGGCTATAAAGGAATTATAACGATTGACGGCAATAACAAAGACAGCATTGAAGATGTCCCGCGTTTTATCGAACAACTGAAAGAAGGATATGGTTTTGTGCAGGGCTCCAGATTCATCAAAGGCGGAAGGGCCATTCATACGCCGCTGCTTAGGCTGCTTTCGGTTCGGCTGATCCATGCGCCGCTCATTTCTCTGGCTGCGCGCCGGAAGTTTACTGATACGACCAATGCATACAGGGCGTATTCGGCGGAATATCTGACCGATGAGCGGGTGCAGCCGCTGAGGGATATTTTTATGACATATGAGCTTCTCGCGTATCTGTCTGTACGCGCTGCGCAATTGGGATACCGGACATGTGAAATTCCAGTTACGCGCGCTTATCCGAAAAAAGAAAAAACACCGACAAAAATCAGCTTTTTCAAAGGGAACATCGAACTGATGAAGATTCTGATAAAAAATTTATTTGGCGTCTATCAGCCGGAATAGAAGTCATAAAAAGTGAAAGAGGGTAAGAGAAATGTTTAGAAAAATAAAGAAGAAGATAAAACGTTTTTTGCATGGACCAATTTATGTAAATGTGAAAGCCGTGGAAAAAGGACATTTATTGGAAGGAAAGAGCGCGCTGATAACCGGGGGGGTGGAAGTCTAGGCGCTGCCATTGCCAGAAGGTTCGTTGAGGAAGGTGCAAAAGTGATTCTTGTCGGCCGGACTCTTTCCAGACTTGAGAAAGTAAGGGCAGAACTGGGAAGCAATTGTATATGTTTCTGCCATGATGTATCTGATCTGGAAAATATAAAGGAAAATGTAAATAAAGAATTTGATTTGATGCAGGGGAAAATAGATATTCTGGTAAATAATGCTGGTATAGGATCCTATCGGGATTTCTTGAGCTATCGGCCGGAAGAATTTGAAGAAACATATAAGGTGAATCTTGGAGGGGCGTTCTTTATGACGCAGGCCTTTGCAGAGAAGTGGATGGAAAAAGAACGGCAGGGAGTTGTGCTGAACATATCTTCTAATGGCGGCATGATTTCTGATCCGGTTCCGTATAGTCTTGCGAAGGCGGCGATGATTCATTTTACAAAAGGAATTGCCAGAAAGTATATCAAAGATGGGCTGCGGTGCAATTGTATTTGTCCCGGGGTTACAGTGAGTGATATTGACGAGTTCCCGAGACAGTTCACAGTCGATGGAAATATGTACACTGCGGATGTTAGAAATGAGAGGGCGTTTCTGCCGGACGAAGTAGCAGAGCTAGCCTTGTTTCTTGCCAGTGATTTGGCATGCTGTATTAATGGACAGATTATTGCCAGCGACGGTGGACATGCGCTTCTTTGACGGATTTTCCCTGACATCAGAAAGGAGTAATTGTGATGTTTGGGAAAATAAAAAGATATATGAAAAATATGTATCGGTATATACGACATGGAGGATTCCGCAGGGGTGGCGTGACTTATGTAAGCGTAGGCATGATAAATGACAAGGAGCTGCTGGATGACAGGAATGTGATTGTTACCGGCGGCAGCAGCGGGATAGGATTTGCCATTGCAAAGCGGTGTATCGAATGTGGGGCAAGTGTGCTTATTACAGGGAGAAATGAGGAAAAGCTGAAAAAATGTACGGAAGTGCTTGGCAAAAAAGCTGCATATTATGTGTGCGATATCCGTGATGTCAAAGAGGAAACATATGAAAAACTTTTGGGAAGATTCCGGCAGGTGGACTGCCTGGTAAATAATGCAGGGATTTCCCCGGTGTCTTCTGCGTTCCCGGAGTGCAAGTATGACCTGTATAATGACGTGCTTGACACAAATCTCCGGGGACTGTATTTTCTGACGCAGGCATACATCAGATATTGTCTGAAGAATGATGTCAGGGGAACGATTGTAAACGTGGCGTCCAACAGCGGGCTGGTAGGACTGACATCTCCATACGGATTGGGGAAAAAGGCAGTCGTGGCTTTTACGGAGGGAATTGCCAAACAGTATTATGGGCGCGGAATTCGCTGCAATGCAGTTGCGCCGGATGTTACCTTGTCGAATATAACGGGATGGAGCAGCAGATATGATCCAGAAGGAAACTTGTATGATGACGGGGTAAAACACAACAGGGTCTTCCGGGCGGAAGAGGTCGCGGAGGTTGTATTGTTTCTGTTGAGCGACCGTTCTGTCTGTGTCAACGGCCAGACAATCGCCTGTGACAATGGGGGATCTCTGGCAGAGAATTCAGTCGGATGAGAGGAGAGTAAAAATGATTGATACGATTAGTAAGACAGAATGTACGGGCTGTAAAATGTGCGCGGATATATGTCCGCAGCATGCAATTCGTTTTGAGACAGATGAAAAAGGGTTCTGGTATCCTAAAACGGATGTTTCGAAATGCAACCAGTGCGGGCTCTGCACAAGATCGTGCCCGTCCTTGAATCCGGAGAGAGTGCCGGAAATGGCGCGGCCAGAAGTTTACAGTGTATGGAGCCGGGATGATGAGGTCAGACTGTCCAGCACCTCGGGCGGCGTGTTTTATGAAGTGGGCAAATTTTTCATTGAAATGGGCGGCGCTGTGGCAGGATG
>CANRJU010000096.1 GCA_947631075.1 uncultured Lachnospiraceae bacterium | reverse complement strand
CCTTACCGAGCTTCCCCTGCGGGGCGCTGCCGTACAGCTGCAGCACCTCTTTTCCCGCCATATTCCCCACATTGGTGACATCTGCCTGAATTCGGAATCGCTGCCCCGTTTCCTCCGCGGCGCACACCTTCCACTCAAAATCGGTGTAGGAGAGCCCGTATCCAAAGGGATACACGACCTTCTCTGCCGCCCCCGGTATCGTCTCAAAATACCGGTAGCCCACATAGATGTCCTCCTTATAATTGACATATTTGTCATTTTCATAAAATGTCTCCGTGGACGGATAGTCGTCCAGCTCCCGCGCGAACGTATCCGCCAGCCGGCCGGACGGGTTTCCTCTCCCGCAGAGCAGCTCCGCGGCCGCCAGACCGCCCTCCATGCCGCCCTGCCACATGAGCAGCGCCGAAGAAATCTTTTCCGACGACGCAAACCAGCTCGTATCAATCACGCCGCCCACATTCAGGACGACCGCGATCCGGTCAAAATAATCCTCCACCCGCCGGATCAGCGCCTTCTCCCCGTCCGTCAGGTAAAAATCCTCCCGCTGCCTGTCCCAGCCCTCGCCGGAAAAACGGCAAATGGCAATCAGCGCCGTATCCGTAAAGGCTCTGGCGCGGCGGCACAGCTCGTCCGGCACCTCCGGCTCCTCCGTCTTGCCCGGCTCCACGCCCGCCTCGTGCTGCTTTTTCACATTGTCGCGGTAAAAGTCCGCCAGCTCCTCCTGAATCCGAACTGCCCCCGAAAGCTTTTGAAATCCCTCGTACAGATTGGTGGCGTACTCCTCGGTCACATCTCCGCTGCCGCCGCCGCCCTTTACATAGTCAAATACCGCCGTCCCGAACAGGGCGATCCTGCTGCCCTGCGGGAGCGGAAGAAGTCCGCCCTCATTTTTCAGAAGGACCATGCCCTCCTTCAGGACCTCCCTCGCCAGTTCCCGGTGTTCCTTACATGCCGTAACCCTGCCGCCGTCCGGCAAAAGGCCGATTCCCGGCTGATATAGCACGCGCTGCCATTTCCCCATAAAAAATCCTCGCTTTCTATCTATTTTCCTATTTTCATTCCGCCACGAACAATCTCGCGCGGAGCAAAGAGCCGCCATATGACTCTCAGACATCTGTTTTTATTATCCTTTGGTTTGGCTCATTTGTAAAGTTTTTTAGGACGAAAAATTTTTTTAAATTATTTATTAATTTTTTTAACAAAAATCTCCCTTTTTCTTTCATCTTATGTTATAATTTATAGAATAACTTTAACAGATGGCGGGATGGAAGAATTTTCATTTCTTTCAGCGCAGGTTTGTGTCGCCGGACCGGGCGATGGAAATGGAGCAAGTGCGACAAATAGCTAGAGCGAACTTGTTCGCTCAGAAATGGGGTTTACTATGGAACAAAAAATACAACAGGAAAATCAGACGGAGGTACTGGCGGAGTGCGATTATCTGACCGGCCTGGCCAACCGCCGGGGACTGTACGACCACTACCGGGGACTTGACCCCGCCACGGTCATTCACGCCATGTATCTGGATATCGATAACTTTAAAAGGGTCAACGACGTGTACGGACACAGCATGGGCGACAAGCTCCTGATTGCCGTCAGCCAACTGATTCAGGCCCACACGCAGGGCTTTACCTCCCGCATCGGCGGCGACGAGTACGTCGTCCTGCTGGATGGCGCCCTGACGCAGCCCCAGGTGGAGCAGATTGCCAAGAACCTGTTGGGAACTCTGCAGGACATTGATTTCAGAAAGGACATTTTATCCTTAATCTCCCTCAGCATCGGCATCGTGTTCGAGCAGCCCGTGTCCCAGGCTCTGGACGACGTGCTGACCAAGTGCGACGCCGCCATGTATCAGGCGAAGCACGACGGCAAGAACCAGTACACCGTCTTTAAGTCCGACGACCGGACGCTGGAGATCAACCGGAGCATCGAGCTGGAGATGGAGGACGCCCTTGAAAACGGCGAATTTGTCGTCTATCTGCAGCCCAAGGTCAACATGATCACCTCCGAACTCCGGGGCGCCGAGGCGCTCTCGCGCTGGGTTCATCCGATAGACGGCATCCGCATACCGGACGCCTATGTGCCGCTGTTCGAGAAAAATGGCTTTATCTCCCAGCTGGATCTGTATATATATGAAGAAGTGTGCCGGATCAAGTCCACATGGATCGGCGAGAAATACGAGCACATCCCGATTTCGGTCAATATGTCCCGGCTCCACCTGTACAACAAGAGCTTTCCGGAACAGTTAGCGGACATCGCGAAAAAATATGAGATTCCTACCACGGAGCTTGAGCTGGAAATCTCGGAGAGCACCTTTTTGAAGGACAGCTCCGAGCTGATTCAGATGATCGGACGCCTGCAGGAAAAGGGATTTATGATTTCCATTGACAACTTCGGCTCCTGCTTTTCCTCCATGAATCTGTTGAAGGACCTGACCGTGGACACCATCAAAATCGACCGGGAATTTCTCAATCTATCCTCGTATAACTCACGAGGAAAAACGGTTATGCGCAACGTCATCGCCATGTGCCGTGACCTGAAAATGGACGTGGTGACAGAGGGCATCGAGAACAAGGCGCAGGTGGACTTCATCACCCGCAGCGGCTGCCAGACCGGCCAGGGCTTTTATTACGCGGAGCCCCTGCCCTTAGATGAATTTATCGCCTTCGCCGACGAGTACATGCGGGACATTCTGGAGAATTATACCTTCCGGCTCAACGGCAGCCTGGAATCCGAGGACGGCAGCAAGCAGGCGTTTATGCTGGGGGACGGCCCAAGCTATACAGACGGCATTTTCTCCGACTCAAAGGCCATGCACTTCCCGGGGGGCGTCACCATGAACAACGTCCTGCGGCTCCCCACCGACTGCCTTTTAAACGACAGCTTTACGATTTCCCTGTGGATTCGCCCCCACGAGCTGCACCAGTGGGCCGCCGCCCTCTACGTCAGCTTTGAAACCGGATTCTGCGGCGTCATTCCCTATGCGTGGGAGGGGCACTCCGATTTCCGCGTGCGGGACTTCCGGCAGGCCAACGGCTGGCACGACGCCAGCGGTCAGCCCCTGAATCCCCACACCTGGTGGCACTACGTGGCGACCTATAACTCCAAGACAGAAACGTCCACCGTATTCATCGACGGCATAGTCGTCAGCATCCTGGAAAACGTGCCCGCCAACCGCTATGTAAAAGACATCGTCCTCGGCGGCGACATCTTCCAGCCGTCCTTTATCGGGGATATGTGCGAGCTGATTATTTATAACGAGCCAAAGGACTATAACTTCGTCCATGACCTCTACCACCGGTATATACGGGACGAGCGCTTCATCGGATTTGTCGTGGATCAGGAAGAAGAATAATGCAAAAATAATTCTATTTGCTTTTTCCCGGAGCATTTGGTATAATGTCCCGGGAAAGAAAAATGCGGATATGGCGGAATTGGCAGACGCGCTAGATTTAGGTTCTAGTGGGGAATCCCGTGCAGGTTCAAGTCCTGTTATCCGCATAAAGGAAAAAGTCACGCTGATAAGTGTGGCTTTTTTCTTTATATAAATGACAGTATGCGACGAACCTGCGCAAGTTGCGTCCAGACGCTCATCTATTCCGTTTCTTAATTTCGCAACTTGCCATGCCTTCGAGCCTGCGAGAAGGCATTGAGCAAGTCCTGTTATCCGCACGCTAGTTATAAGAAGTGCATAGCTGGGCGCGGTGCGTCCGTCGCGAGTTTACTCTCAGAAGGATGCACCGCGTCCTGCGTATGTACGGCAATAGCCGTAGGTCAAGCGGCCCGCAGGGGCGCTTGTATGCACTTCGACTATAAGCACTCGCTTAAAAAGTCACACAATTTGCTGTTGACCGCTATTGATATAAATAGATTAGTATATACAACAAATAAATACAACCGATTATTTATTCATCTTTTATAAACTCCATTATATCTTCTATATTACAATCAAGAATATTACATAATGTATTAAGAATACTTACTTTTACATTCTCATTTCTTTTTAACCTTGTTATTTGTGCTGGACTTATGCCATATTCATTTATCAATTTATATTGGGAAACATTCTTTTGATGCATAACTTCCCACAACTTATTAAATACTATCATTTTTTTATCACCCCTTTTTAAAATTACACTTGAATAATAACCGCTAATGATGTATACTTGAATTACCGCTAGCGGTTATGGTTATCATTAAGGAAAGAACGAAGAACAAAATGTTAATGCGTGCATTAATAGTAATTTCAATCGTTATTCTTATGGGCTGTTATAAATTTATACAAGAAGCAATAAAAGAAAATAATGATCCAAATAAAGAATCATTAAAGGTCTTTCCGATGATGTAGCTTTTACGAAACAGGTTGGGAAAATATATATAATTCAAAGAGCTTTTTGTAAGCCAGTTAAAAGAAAGGATAATAATATGAAAGCAAAATTCATTGAAATTAGCAGTATTTTAATAATAATGGTTGCATTGAGCGGGTGCGGGCATCAACATTCTTTCACAGAAGCAACATGTATTGAACCTAAAACCTGTTCTGTATGCGGAGAAACAGAAGGTGAAGCACTAGGGCATACTTGGTTAGAGGCTGATTGTGATAACCCCAAAACCTGTTCCGTCTGTGGAGCAACAGAAGGTGAAGCACTGGGGCATACTTGGATGGAAGCTGATTGTGATAGTCCCAAAACTTGTTCTGTCTGTGGGGCAACAGATGGCAAGGCATTAGGGCATATGGTAGAGGTTGGATGGTGTAGCAGATGTAACACAACTCAAAATGAAGATTTAGTGCAAGAAATCCAATCAAATCTTGAGTCTATGCAAGAAACTACTACTAACATGACATCAATAATAACATCTGCAAATACATACTTCTTAGATGATGTGTATATTAAAATTTGTCGAGCACAGCTTTATTATGATACAGTGGAAAGAAATATGCAAAATATTTGTGATTTATGCAAGGGATATTCAGAACTACATGAAATAAAAAAACAAGCAAAAAAAATATTAAAAGCGATCCCCCAAAAAATATCTGGTAATGATAGAAATTCTGTTATTAAAGGCCTTACTGATTATAATAATTATCTGAAAAAAGTTAGAAAAATGTATATAAAATGCGCAGATATTATTGCAAGTCAATTAGAGGGAAGTGATTCAACCAACTCAAAAAGAAAGAAAAAATAAAAGTAGCAGAAATGAAACGGATAAGGAATCTCTATCGAGACACGTTCATTTGAGATATGAATTAAAAATTCTTTGGAAAATAAAAAAGGACTAAATAGGGAGGTAAACTAGTGAAACGAATCGTGTTGTTCTTGAGTGGGATATTTATGTTGATAGCATTTTTAGGTGGCTGCGGAGGAGCGAAAACCGATTATACGGATTACTTTTCTGTAGATTCAATTTCTCCTGTGAACAATGAAACAGAAAATATGCTCGAAATAGATTATACAGTATCCAATTTAGGGGAAGAAGATGATTTGGTGTTTTGTGTGACTATTGATGGTAATACAGAAAAATATCCATTAAACCCAAGTGACGAGGAGACAGACAAAATAGTTGTAGATATCGGGCGTCCAGATAATTATACAATATCATATCCGATTACATATGAGGTGAAGAAAGATGATGATGTAATATGGTCAAAAGATGATTCTGTTACATATGATTGTACAGATATGTTTGTACATCATGCAACAATTATATATGGAGAAGAAAAGCAAGATGTGAAATTGATAGATTATCAGTCTAATTTTTTTAATCTATCAGATATTTTCTCTGACTTCGATTCCAGTAACGCTCATAATGTTATTTTTGAAGGCCAGGAAACGACGGTAAGTACTCATGCAGATGTAGATAATAATTTGGCTTGTATTGTTAGAAATGAAGATGATAAAAAGGGGGTAGCAAGCGCGGCAGACGGTACATTATTGAGAATATATACTTATGGTAAAAAAGAAATTAATGATACATTTCATTTTTCGAATGACCTTGTAATAAAAATCACTGATGCATTAAAAGCTAGCGATGTAAATTGGAAAAAACATATGACATTTTCTGATTCTGCTAAGTATAATGAAGTTTATGTGGATGGCATGCAAATTACCACTTACAGGATGGAAGTTACTGTGAAGAATCCAAGTGATGAAGATATTTACGGAACGATTAAACAATTTTTTGTGAATGATGTAGCAGTTGATGATAAATATTTGGCTGCAAGTGACCGCTTGTTAATTAAAGCAAAAGATACAGGTACACTTTATAATGTATCTGGCGCATCTGTTTGGAAAACAACAGGGGTATCATCAATAAACAAATTTGGCTTGAAAGTAAAGTTAAAAGATAAAAATGGAAATGTTTTATATAACGGTATTCAATGGTTGAATTTATAGGGAGGAATTGTAAATGTATTGTCAAAATTGTGGAAGTAAAATTGATGAGGATGTTAAGTTCTGCCCCAAATGCGGGGAGGAGATATATCATAAACAGGAATCAGCATTTTCACAAGATTCTATCAGATCAGATGAAGATTCTAACACTGAACTTTCTCCGTTCAAAAGTTGGATTTCAAAGATTGGTCCGAAGAAGGCTGTTATTGTTATAGCAGTAATTGTAGTAATTGCTGTGGCTGGAGTGATACTAAGAAGTATTGGTGGCATTATAGGGGAATCCAGCATTACATCTTACCAAAAAGCAAGTGATTTGGAGATACTAGCAACAATGGTACAGGGTGAAAATGGATATTTTATGGTAAAGAATACTGGTAATCAGGTTATAACAGATTTTACTCTCACTGTCGCGGGATTCGATGCATCAGGTAATGTTATTGATTTAACAGGTTCCACGGTGTATCAATCGTTTGATTTTGCAACTACAAATATTTTACCTGACACAGTGTTTGGATTAAAGAATTATGTGTATTTAAGGCAAGATGTTAAATACATGGAGGCGATGGTTTCATCGATTACATATAAGGATGGATCAGTTTGGAGTACAAAAGGACTTGATGCTTGGACTAAAGACGTATCAGATGATTTTTCGGTTGAAGAATATCGCCATTCTATCGATGCTATGAAATCCAATGCCATCCTTGCGGAAAGTAATGAATATTTAAAAATTACGGGAAGTTCAAAATATAGTGATAATCAATTTTCCAATGATGACGATTTTGATTTTTCGGCAGAAAATATAGGGGATAGAGACATTCAAAAATTTGATATTATTGTGATGGAGTATGATGCGAATGGATATGGAATCAGCGTATCTCCATACGAATTTGTAATGCAGAATTGCAGGGTGGTGTCTGCTGATCCGGCAAATCTTATGGCTAATTGTGAGGCAACATATAACAAGTCCTTGTTTTTCGAATCAGAATGTAAAACATATAATACACTTGTTTACGAAATAGAATTCAAGGATGGAACAAAATGGACAAATGAGTATGCTTTTCAATGGATGCTTTACAATAAAGATAAGAGGTGATTTATGATGATTATTGATAAAACAAATAAGATAACGAAAATTGCAGGAGCTATCTGTATAATCAGTGCTGTCATAGAACTTATAGTTATTATAAAAGGTTTTGTATTATATGAATTCATTGTAATGCTGGCTAATATCTTACTTGCTTTTATTTGTTACAAGAGCAGCGGAAAAGACAAAGAAATATGTTTGGCTGTTTTTGGCGGGCTGTGCGTATTTGAAGTTATCAGAGTATTTACAGTAGAAAATTTCATTATTTCAGTCGGAATGATTCTTCTGCTAAGGATATTAGGATACGTTACAATAATTGTTTATATACTCAGGATTGTGAAAAATAAATTCATTCCAATTATAGGAGGTACATTAGTGTCGATTCTTTTGCTTAAAAATGCTTATGACTTAATTCTTGCCTATCGGAATCTTCAAACAACACTGGGAGGTCCTTTGGGAATAAATGCTTCTGCATTCTCAGGTTCGATGGTTTTGGATATACTTGGGGTACTGACCTACATAATACCTACTCTTTTGATAGTGGTATTAATTGCTGTAGGAGTTGTTAAATTCCCAGAATGAGATTGGAAAAATGACTATCTCTCACATTTGCCGGAACAGTACGCGCTTTCTCAACTGCACCGTTTTTTCAAAATCCAGCATAACCACAATAGCCTATCGGATTCATATGAGTAGGCGTAGATTTGTATTTTGACAACTGAATATTGTGAAATTCTGGAATGATATCAGATAAATGCGGAAAAAAGTTTTTGACAGGTTTATTCAACGCCATGTATGATGAACTGCCAGCTCCAAAACTGAAAAAGAAGAAATAGGAAACTTCTGATTTACCTTACAGACAAGTATGGCTTTTCCTATTTTCTTGCCCTTTGACCTGTTGATAAAAATTTTTGTTGAATGTATTCGGAAAGTGTGGTATAGTGTTATCAGAAAAAGAAAGCACCCACTCCAAAAGTGGATGCCTCACAGAGTTTTGTTAAGTGCCCTTATGGGCACCGCCCCTCTGTTGGCCGACAGAGGGGCTTATTTTTTATGCTTTTTCTTCCTCTTTGAGAGAAAGGCAAGCAACGCTACAATTAAGCTACCAAAGGCACATAATAAAGTTAATATGCCAATGAAAATCGAAATGATTTCAAAAGCTGTCATATAACGCCACCTCCCCTCTAACGTACTATG
>CANRJU010000095.1 GCA_947631075.1 uncultured Lachnospiraceae bacterium | reverse complement strand
GTGAAGTGTTTCATAACAAGGAATAATATACTGATCAACAATATCACTCTCTTTGGCCAATGCATCATACACACTTACTGAATCAACATTCATATCCTCCGCAAGGCTTTCTATGCAAAAAATAATAAATCTTAATTCATCAACCGAATAGTTGCCGGTACATGCTCCCTGAACATTCTGTTTCATCTTTGATATATTTTCAGCATATTTATTTGCTGAATCATGATAATTTCCCGTAAAATCAGACATTTTTAACACCTCCGGACACTTCCAAAGCTTCACCCAAAGCCTCATTATGATGCTTTGGAACTTTTTTCTACTTCATCACTTTCTCCATCAGCGATTTATAGCTGTCTACAACATCATAGACAACATTATCGCCGGAGATAGCCTTAAAATGTTCTCTTGCGCAATGGATCTTAGATTCCTCAATCATTCTCAACTGCATGGAATTCATGGATCCTTTCGTTTCCGCCACAAAATAAATATGTTTTACACTACCCTCATAAAACGCAATCGCCCAGTCCGGATTGTAGTGTCCGACCGGTGTAGAAATATAAAATCCATCTGGCAGTTTCACATATACAGCCACATCCATATTGGTGTCTAAATCTGTTGCAAAGTCACGCTCATTTGAAGAATCATATACAATATGATCATATAAATGTTTCTTTGCTTTCATGGCATTTACACCCAACCTACCTTTGATTGTCGGATCAGTGAAGATATCTGTTCCATACTCCTCGTCCAGCACATCGTATGTAATATGCTCAATAATTGCTGTTGCCTTCTGATCATTAATCAGCTGAGCAGCCTTAGATATAAACTCCTCTGGATTATTCTTAAACTGCTCAAATACAACTGGTTGAATTCCCTGCAATATCCCAACAATCGCCTTACGTGTCAGTCCGGTTTCATCTACCAATTTGCCAATCAAATCATATTTCACATTGGAGTTAGCCGCAGCAGACACACCATAGTTTCTGGATTTTTCCTTCACAAACGAATCCCCGGCAAGCAAGTCCTCCTTGGATTTAATGGAATCCATCTCACCATTCTCCACTTGAAAATAAATCTTCGCGACGTGCAGCTTAGAATCCAGAGACGCAATTGACTTTCGGATCAGCTCCTCCGTATCAAAATCCACCACGTAAACTGATTTTGCATTGATCTTTGACCACAAAGCCTTAAACTCTTTACTGTTCAGCTTGTCGTCATCCACCTGCAACTCAACATTATTGCTACGGGCATTTTCAGGCTGCATTGCCTTATTGTCATAAATGGAATCAATAATCTCAATAACCCCGGAAGCAATATCTTGCGCTTCTTCTGCTATCTTGATCTCCCCATTCGCTTTATCCTCATAATACTTATCAGTAAGCTCTCCCAACTTATTGATATATCCATTAACAATAAGATCAAAATGTATCGCCGATGCCACATCGCTTGTAATCATAAATTCATTACCCTGATCGTCCTTAACAATCTTATCGACAAATAGTTCTTTGGTAACTGCCTTCGGTCTGTCAGCAACAGCTTCCGCCATTTCAGTCTGCAATCCCTTTGCAAAGGAGTCGTAGCTTTCGCTTGCTATAACCGTAAGAACATTCACATTATGAACATCATTGCCCAGAGCATTAACATCCATACGCTCACCATCCTGATTGACGCACAGACGCAGACCACGGCCCACTTCCTGACGCTTGCGGACATCACTGCTCGATTGCTTCAGCGTACAGATCTGGAATACGTTGGGATTATCCCAGCCTTCTCGCAAGGCAGAGTGTGAGAAGATAAAACGCACCGGGGATCTATTCGGATCACGGTCCAGAAGAAGCTCTTTGTTTTTCATAATCAGCTCGTATGCACTGACATCGTCAGATGTTGTTTCTTTTCTGCCAACCTTACTGTTAATCATCTTGCCCTTGCGATCCACAGAGAAGTATCCGGCATGAGTCTTGGACGCCTTAATACTGTTCAGGTATTTGATGTAATCATCTTCACCGATTGAAAGCTGCAGGTTGCTGATAATGTCTTCATATTCTTCCTCAAACATTGTCGCATATTTACCATTCGCCGGCTGACCGGCAGCATCATACTCGCGATAATTCGCTACCTCATCTATAAAAAACAGGGATAAAACCTTGATTCCCTTATAAAAAAGCTGACGCTCCCTCTGCAAATGGGACAGAATGGTTTCCCGGATTTGAATACGGCGGAACTGATCTTCATCCACAGCGCCAATAACATCTCCGGCATAAATCTTGATACCGTTGATAAACTCTACAGAATCATCGCGGCCATCAATATGACTCACAACAAAGCCATTCTTATATTCTTCAAGACTGTTGGAATAGTCGTAAAGATTATCCCCTTCTTTTACAATCTTGCTTTTCTTCTTCGTACCGCCACTCGCCATCTTCATTTCAAACTGAATCGTAGCCGTCGGATTACCCTTTGACAGATTGATGCTTTCAAGATACAGATAACTGTCCGTAGCTGTGCTGCCTATTTCTGTAATACCTTTCACCGCGATTTTCTTAACCAGACGCTTATTATATGCCTCCATAGCATCCAAACGATATACCATGTTATAAATATTGTCGCTCTTATGTGTGGCAGAATATCTGAGCGTAATCATAGGATTAAACTGCTTCAAGTTTTCTTTCGTCTGCTTACCTTCCACTGACTGCGGCTCATCAATAATCAGAATTGGATTTGTCTTTGCAATAATGTCGATTGGCTTTCGTGAACGAAACTCATCCAATTTCATGTATATTCTTCTGGCATCCTTACCCTTGGCATTAAATGCCTGCGAATTGATAATCATGACGTTGATGGAACTGTCCGACGCAAAACGGTCAATCTCCGTAAGTTGCGAAGAATTGTATATAAAATAGTGAATTTTCTTCCCATACTCCTCCGCGAAGTGCTCCTGCGTCATCTCAAAGGATTTATAGACACCCTCACGGATAGCAATGCTCGGAACCACAACAATGAACTTGCTCCAGCCATAGGCACGATTCAATTCATACATCGTTTTTATGTATGTGTATGTCTTACCGACGCCAGTCTCCATTTCAATCGTCAAATTATACCCATTGCTTCTGCCTTCCAGTTTATTGGACGGAGCAATATGATTTTCTCTTTGAATTTTCTGCAGATGCTCCAGAATCAGCCTATCATTTAACTCTGGAACAATCTTCTGATTGCTCCATCCAGTAAAATTAACGTCATCTGCCAAGCTCCGCTGTAAATAGCCGGAACCTCTGTCCATCATATAGGTCGGCGTTAAATAGGGTTGTCCCGCAAAGGCATCTACAACAGCTTTCGCTGCATCCGCCTGAAATTTTTGATGCTTGTACTGTATCCTCATACGGATGCTACCTCCTTAAATTACTTTTACTCTTGTATCCGGTGCCATCATTTTAAAGATTTCTCCCACATTGATTTTTGCAGGACTGCCGTTAAAACTACTGTCTCGAAAAACAGCACGGAGCGGCTGACGCCGGGCAATCTCCTTGATTACAGAATCCGGAACATTTTCATCAAAACATGCAATCAAATCACCATCATTATAGTTATGCACCGTGCAGCCATCTATTTGCTCTGAGGTGTACGGCAAGGATAAGGGTAGTCCCCACTCCAACAGACAGCCAAAAAGCAAATCCAATGAAGTACGATCCGACTTGATATTGCTCTCCATCATGGACAGCATATCCTGCGTGTAATCTCCCGCGGCATAATATACGTCATTCATATTGGATTCATCCAACTTGAATACACGGAAACCCCCATCAAAATCAGCATCCGGATGCTCCGCAGCAATTTTCTTCGCTGCACGGCGGATACGTTCCTTTCCTATCTCGCAGATGTTTTTGTAGCCAGCCTTATACGCTTCGCTTTTTTCATCATAGGGTTCAGGCAATTGCACCATAATAAATTTGCGATGCCCTGTCGTACCCCCCCCGCGATATATCACCGTCTTCAGCGTTTAGCTGCATTACCGCATGGGCGGTAGTAGCAGAACCGGAAAAGAAGTCTAAAATGATACTTTCCTGATTGCTATAAAGTTGCAAACAGCGCTTGATCAAGTCTACAGGCTTAGGATAATCGAAGTATGCTTTACCATCGAAGATTTCCTTTAATCTCTTGGTAGCATCCTGTGAGTGTCCAACCTCTGTGTACTTCCAAATAGTCATAGGAGTAATGCCCTGCTTCACTTCGGATAGGAAACGTTTTATTGAAGGTACATTATTCCCTTCCGATCCGAACCAAATACGATTGTCAGCCACATATTGTTCAAAAGTAGCCTTGTCAAGACGCCAGCAATATCCACTGGGCGGAAGAACCTTCCGTCCACTGGGAGTCGTAATTTCATACACTTTAGATTGTACTATCGGACCAACAGACAGATCACTTGATTTCCAAACACCTCGTGGATCATTATCCGGGTTGGAATATCTGTCGTTTGCCTCATCACTCCTTGGAAGGCCATTACAAACTGCCACCTCTAATTTCTTGGCATAGCATAAAATGTAATCGTGGCTCTCAGAAAAATGCCTTTTAAGATTAACCGGTGAATAAGCCCTTTCCCAAACAACCTGTGCGAGAAAATTATCTTCACCAAACACCTCGTCGCATATCTTCTTCATATTTTCCTGCTCATGATCATCAATACTAATAAAGATGACGCCGTCTTCGGACAGCAGATTCCTGCTTAAAAGAAGGCGCGAATAAATCATTGAGCACCAATCTGAATGGAATCGTCCGTTGCTGTCTGTGTTTTTAAACAAACGGTTAGATTCATCATTGAACACACCCAGTTGTTCGTCGTATTCGTCCCGTCCTACTTCAAAATCATCACGATAAACGAAATCACTTCCAGTGTTATACGGAGGATCAATATAGATAACTTTTACTGCGTCAAGATAACTCTCCTGAAGGAGCTTCAGAACTTCAAGGTTATCACCCTCAATATAAATATTCTCTGTTGTATCCCAATCAACGCTTTCTTCCGGACAAGGACAGAGTGTTTTACGGATAGGCTTATTGGCTTCGACAATTGTTGCTTTTTTCCCCACCCATGTAAACTCATAGGCTTCATCGCCCTCGATTACATTTGGCGAAAGCATCTGCTTTAACATGCCGAAGTTTACCGCCTGCTTATACACCTTTTTCTCCGACGTACTGTGTTCTTCATCTAAAATTTCGGTAATACAGTTTGGAAATAATTCCGCAATTTTTTCTATATTTTGATTTACAATATCCATTGATTCCATTCTCATTTTTTCCATCTTACTTTTCTCCTTCTATTACAGAAAGTTGCTCTAAATATGTTCTCAAGCCACTTTGCATTTCCCACATAGAAACATCTATTAACTTATGATCCTCTGATTCCTTTGTCTGCATATATTTATGACACGCATTACATGCTTTTTGCAAAAGCAGCCAATTTTCATGTGGAATAAATGCTCCAGAATACCCCAATTGATTACGCAAGTCCATTATTTCTGCGCCAATACGATTTTCTAACTTTATAACACTTCCCTCTGTTATCACGTCACCATTAAGAAAATCTCGTAGGCATTTATCCATATCACATTCTAACAATTTTATAGTGCTTTTTATGCTGCCCGGATCTTTCTGAAATGCTACATAAGTTTGAATATCATTATACAATTTACCAAAATCCATATTAAAAGTTAAATATATCTCATATTCTTTATCAAACAATGCTTTAGAAATCAACTTTTTAGATTCAACATTTTTCCTATATAATTCCATCTCTTTGTTAAGTTTTAAATCATACTTTTTTGTTAGCCGTTCAGCAATAAGATTTGAAGAAAACTTGATTGCTGCAATAATAATTCCACCAACACCACCAGCACTGACAATACATGTCACAACTAAAGTCCATATTTGCTCAACAGTCATTTTAATTTTTCCAGCTCCTTTCTCAGCTTTTTAAGCTCAGCATTTAATTGCACCTGCTTATTCAGCTGTTTTTCCTTTCTTATCTTAGCCTGCAGTGCAGCAATCTGCTTTTCCAGTTTCTTCCGTCGCTCATTCCGTTCAACCAATTCCTTTAAGGTTTCATTGCTGCCGTCCTGCTGCAATGCCTCCCCTGCAATCTGCCGAACAAAATTTTCATATACTATATCGACATTCAAACCATCCACCTTTAACGGGAGTTCCGATTCCTCCAGCCAGTCCGTATGATAGTAGTTTCCTACCTTAAAAGCATTGTTACCGGAAATCGCTGCTTCTTTATACGCCGTCCACGCTTGATATTTGCCCTCATATTCCAGCAAGAAAACAATATGATAGGGTATCTCTTTATCAATCTGGCGAAGAACGGATTCATCCAATTTTTGCTCATTTAGCTTGATTTCAAACAATTCAATCTCCGTAACCGTCTCTCCGGCTGCCAGATTCATTGTTGTCGAAGCGATTTTATTTCTCCAATAAATTACTTTAATCTGATCTATAAATACCCTCTTTAGTGCAGGCGATACTGTCAGGTTCTCATAAAACTTCTGTTTCGGTATTCTCCTGTTAAACTCTGTGCTTTTAGGCAATTCAATCAAATTTGTCACCTCATTTCACAACCAGAAAGCAAATTAATTCAAAATCATCTAATCCATTAATCTCTGACATCAGTGCGGAAGTACCTCCTGCGGAGAACAGACTGTCAATATCGCTCTCTTCCTTTACATCAATAATGGAGTTGATAGCATCTGAAAGAAGCTGTGATACGTCCGCCATGTCGCGTCCATCATCCGTTTCTCTATTAAACTTCTCACAAAGCTCCCACACAGGCTCAGATTTCCCGCGGCAAAGCAACCTAACTGTATCAAGAAGCTTCTTCGGATTCAGATAGTCACAGACTACCTCTCCATCGATTCCGACATAAACCATATAGAACGGATGAATCCGGTTCTGGTTATCAATATTCATATTGTTATTGATATTCCGGAGAACGAAAATCACGCCTTCCGGATTTTCTTCCGTGGCAGGTACCACAGCATGAAGTCCTTTCGGCTTCTTAGCCAGATCCCCATGAGTCTTTATGTATTCAAGCAGATCAAGCCGAAATTCATTAAGCCCCAGATCCATGATGGAAATACCCGTGGACATATCCTCGATATCCACCACTTCATCCTGAAGCCGTTTTAGCTGTTGCTTACGGTATTCCAAATCCCCCTTTTCTTCAGGGTTGATAAGGTCATCGTCACCCGTCGAAGTCATGATAGAAATCTTCATCCTGGTCTCAACACGGGATTTCAAGTTGATATAGTCGTCTAGCGTCATATCCGGCCAGAAATTCACAAGTTGAATATACTGATTCCTGCTGCCAATGCGATCTATCCGGCCAAACCGCTGAATAATCCGGACCGGATTCCAATGAATATCATAATTGACCAAATAATCACAATCCTGCAGATTTTGCCCTTCGGAAATACAATCTGTGGCAATCAAAACATCTATTTCCTCTGTGCTTCCCGGCATAAGAACATCTCTGCCTTTCGACACGGGAGAGAAACAGGTCAACACATTATTCAGCGTTGCCTTTAATCCCTTAATCGTCGTTCTGCCGTCAATGTTTCCTGTGATAACCGCTGTGTGCAGTCCATAGTTCTTTTGCATATACCCGGCCACCTGATCATACAAATATTCCGCCGTATCAGAAAAAGCAGAGAAAATCAGTATCTTTTTATTTCCCTCATTGATAGGATTCGCCATTTTATCATCCATGAGCCGCAACAGCGACTGTAATTTCAAATCATGCTCAGGCGTAATATCCTCTACCATGAGCGTAAGAAGCTCCAATGTGTCAGCATCTTGCTGAAGTTCCGTGCGCCAGGTTTTATAATCCATATCAGCAAGATCAATCTTCACTTTCTTACCCACTGTGAAAAAATCTGTGTTCCCATCTTCCATATCAAAATCGTTTTCGTTAGCCTCGTACATATCCAGATTGTCCCCACCGTACTGTTCAAACTGTGTAATGGCGTCAATCGTTTTCTGTATAAAGTCCCGAATCCTGCTTAACGTAAGGTTAAAAGAATACACAGAGCTTTCCAGGCGCTTCAAAAGATTGATGCTCATCAGCCTCTGGATTCCCTGCTCACGCCCCCTCTGCGTAAGGTTATTCCCTTTATTGTGAGTTAAATCCACATACTTCGACAATTTACTCGGAAATATATAATTTGACGGCGTGTAAATACAAAGCGTCAGCTGCATCAGCTGCTCGTAAATCTGATTATAGTTGATTGCATTATTCAAATCTGTCAGGCTTGGCCGCTTTGAGATTGGCTTCAGTCGCTCTGGGAATTTGCCAATCTTTTCTGTATTGTAATACTTCTCTATATGCCGTCTGGATCTTGCAATCGTTACACTATCCAGCACTTCAAAAAAATCAAAATCAAGTGTCCTAAGCAGAGCATCCGTCGTCCTCTTTTCTGGTTCCAATTTACTCCATACATTGAAAGCCTTCTGCGCCTGGCGGAAGATCTCGTCAATCGGCTTCTTTGTATCCAGTTTCTCGTTGATAAACTCTGAATCTCCCTCATAAGCAATGGCTAGTTGATTTTTCAGGTCAATGAATCGATTGTTGACCGGAGTGGCTGAAAGCATCAGCACTTTTGTCTTTACGCCAGTACGAATCACCTTATCCATCAACTTCACATATCGGTTCTCCTG
>CANRJU010000094.1 GCA_947631075.1 uncultured Lachnospiraceae bacterium | reverse complement strand
AGCAGGCTGGCCTTGTCGCTGAACAGCATCCGGAATACGGAGTCCTTGTAGTTCCTCTTTACAGCGGGTGCGTTTTCCGCCTTTACAGCAGGTACATTTTCTGTCTTTACGGCGGGTGCGTTTTCCGCTTTTACAACAGGTGCATTTTCTGCTTTGATGTTGTTTTTTGTTTCTTCCATTCACATTCCTCCCTCTCTGACAGGGGCGGATGACAGTGTCCGGTTCAGCTGTACCCGCACCCCTGTTTTTAATGATTGCAGTAAAAATTTAAAGTTTTCGATTTCTTGGGGTATGAGCTGTAGTTGAATTACAGCAACGCAGGCAGATTACTCACTTATTTACACTCTTAGATTCACTTATTCGACTCACTTACTACCAGATGCCTCAAGATTGCTATGTATTATAGCATAAAAAATAAGAAAAAGCAACTAGCAGATTGCAAAAAAATGAGTTCAAAAAATACTATTTCTCAGCGTAAAGCGCTCAGATTTTGTGGCGTAAAACGACACAAACTTGTGCCAGACAACAATTGACATCCGGATGGAAGAGAGCGTATAATGGAAATGTATATGAAGCAGGCGTATGACTTGATGACGGTGGTAGTTCTGCGGCTCGAGAACAAGGGAGTGAATAGCGGGTATTGACGGCTAAGAAAAGTAAAATTGACATAAAAAGCCTGCAAAAAATATAGAAGGGGTGATAGATATGGCAATTAAATCCATTCATATTTTGAACGTGATGGTTTTTCAAAGACAGTGGCATAAGAATAATGGAGATTGTAAAGAGGGTGAATGGAAAGCAGGGGATTCTCTTTCGCAGGAATTTCAGTTGGGTTTTGGAGATGGGATTAATGTGTTGATTGGAGAGAATGGGGTGGGAAAGACTACAATTCTTAAGATGATATATGCTGCGACACAGTGGTCCTTTGAGAAAACAAATCCAGAAAAAACAAAGAGATTGTCAGATTTTTTTTCAAATAATCTGAAGGATTCCAGGGTGCTTAAAAATGCAAACCATGAGGAGGACTATTGTTATTATAAAGTTTCCGATGGAACACATGTATTCGAGTACAGTTTGTCGCATGATGGAAATTTTAATTATGATAATTGGATTGGATTAGATATTCCGTCCATATTTATTCCGACAACGGAGATGCTCTCGCATGCCAAGGGATTTTTAGCCATGAATCAGAAGTACAATATGCCTTTTGACGGAACGCAGGTTGATATTATTGTAAATGCTTCACTGCCAGAGACGAGAGAAATACCAGATTCCTGTATGAACATTCTGGATGAAATAAGTAATGTGATTGATGGGACAGTAATTCTGGATGAAGATACATTTTATGTATTAAAGAAGGATGGAAGAAGGATTGATTTTTCTCTCGAGGCGGAAGGCTTGCGTAAACTTGGATTGTTGTGGAAACTGATTCGGAATGGCCTGTTGGAAAAGGGATCTGTTTTATTATGGGATGAACCGGAGGCAAATTTAAACCCGGAATTATACCCGCTTGTTGCGAATATCCTTCTTGAACTTCAGAAAAATGGGGTGCAGATATTTATTGCGACACACAGCTACAATTTTGCAAAATATTTAGAGATTCGGCGAAGCAAAAAAGAGCAGGTAATGTTTCATAATCTTTACAAGGGGACAGAGGAGCTGTCAGAGGCTATAGACAAATCATTGGGCATAAATGGGGAGGATAAGGGAGAAGCAGAAGTGTATGGGGGTTCGGCATATAAGATGGAAGATTTGAGGCCAAACCATATTATGATGGCGGATGATAGACTGCTTGATGAAGTGTATGATATGTGAGGTGCTTGTGATGGAAAAAGTTTTAATAGAAGAAAATGGGGAGTATGGGCTGGATTATTCCCAAGCTGTATGGGCGACAGATAAGATGCACCAAATATATCATGATGCAAAGGTACAGCTCGCTGACGCGGATTTTGTTATTGAAAATGCGGAGTCAATTATGATTATGGAGTACAAAAATTCAAATACAAAGAAAGCGATTGAATTAAACTATAAAACAAAGCCTTTTAATCCTATGGATGATAGTAAATTTCACTCTGTAATACGCAAGTTTTATGATTCATGCCATTATTTATATTTGTTAGGCAAATCGAAACCCGTTCAGTATATTTATGTTGTGGAGACGTCAAATGATGATTCCACGATGCGTAAAAGGTTAAGAGAACGAATGAGGATAAACTTGCCGTTTGCGTTACAGAAAAATATTAACACGGGAATTAAACTGATTGAAAATGTAGATGTAGTGAGCATTAAGGAATGGAATGAAGACAGTACATATGGCCAGTATCCTTTTATTAAGATAGAACAATAGCATCACCAAAATTCGTGCAATGCACAAAAATAAGGAGCGACGATGTGAGATTCCTACCATCAGAAGCCTGCATTCTTTTTTAATAGGTTCATTATACCCCGGATTGATGTTTAATTGCAAGACTTTCAGCTACAATTTTATAACCGAAGATGAGCTTGAAAACGCTCAGATTTTGTGGCGTAAAGCGACACAAAATTGTTAAAGAAAACGGCATGTCAGCATTGCATTTTTTCTGCGCTTCCGGGAAAGAATAAAGTATCATACTATAAAAATGGGAGGCAGATTTTATTATGCAGAACGAAGATACAATTCATTTGCTGAAAGAATGTGACGCGGGTACGAAAATGGCGGTTACTTCTATTAACGAGGTGCTTGACAAGACCAAGAGTTCCTCGCTGAACAGCCTGCTGGCCGACAGCAAGGAACATCATGAAAAGCTGGGCGATGATATTCACAGACTGCTCATAGAATACGGCAGCGAGGAAAAGGATCCCAGCGCAGTGGCCAAGGGCATGTCCTGGATGAAAACCAACATCATGATGGGTGTAAAGGATACGGACACCGCGATTGCGGATGTCATGACGGATGGCTGCAATATGGGGGTAAAGTCGCTGTATCGCTATATGAATAAATATCCGACTGCCAATGAATCCACCAAGGAATTGTGCCATCGTCTGGTTTCGATTGAGACGGAGCTGTGCAAAGATCTCCGGCCCTATCTGTGACATGACGCGGGCGCTAGGGACGGCAGCTCCCGCATGGCTCATACCCCATAGCGGCGGCTTCGTCCCTCGTGCCTGTAAATTCTTTTTTGTTCTCATCTTTTATCATTTTTACGCTGGGACAGGATGGAAGGTGAAATTTTTTCCCATTCGTGTTTAAAACATAGGTAATTTTTTTATTTGCCGGTTGTTTTTCATCATCTTCATCATCCGGTGCGGACGCAGCGCCCATTGAACCGTCGGGCTTGCTGTCGCCGGACGCGTAATCTATGCGGACGCCGGGCTGAACATTGTAACAGTATACATTGAACTTGATGCCTTTGCCGTTGTCCTCGACGGACAGGGCCTCCATGTGAACGCCGCTGGCGACCAGGTTGTGTCCCTCAAAAATCGGTGTGACCCGGTACAGAACATGATTTTTAGTTTCTCTTATGTAGTTAGCCACCTTGTTTTCAAAGGGAAGCATTCCCTCTACGTTGAGATAGCGCGTTCCGGTAATCAGATTTTTGTCATTGGCGTTTTCGGCTGTCAGTTGGTATCCGATCAGATGGCAGCGGTTGTAAAGGCTTTTTCCGTCTATAAAATCATACCGGACCGAGTGCCAGCCGGAAGGCCTGACCTGTCCGATGGGCCTGCGCTCTCCCGTGGGCATCAGATCTGTGCCGATGCACGCGTACGCCGCGCCGCATCTTTTCAAAGAATCCAGTTTGCTGTACGTCTCAAACGATGTCGTGGTCCGGTCGCTCTCTGAAAATTCAGGGATATTGTCGTGGATGGTCACATAGGGATCGCCGGAAAACGCCGGTATGTCGGCGAGGGTGGCGGACGTCTTTTCCTCCATCTGTGAGGGGGAATTTGCGGAATAGGAGCGATATAGTTCTGTTAATGAACAGCCTGTGGCGCAGAGTGTCAGGATTGCTGTGAAAATACAGGCAGTTGCGCGGAACAGGGCTTTTTTTATTTTCATGAAATGCTGCCTCCTTGACCTTTTTCTGCGCTATATTATACAATGGAAAACAGGGAAAAGCAAGGTCTTGAAATTTAATATCTCAGCAATGTCTCAGAGTATTTTTAAATGGACGCGATAAAAATGTTCCGCTTTCTTGACATCCTGTCCCGCTCATATTATAATGATTTTGTCAATAGCGCGAGATTAAATCTTGAGATAATAGATGGGGCCTGACAGTGCCCTGTCGCGTAAAAATGTTCTGGAAAGAGAGGAGATTGATCATGTTTCACTACGATTACAAGACGCAGAATACCTGTTCCCAGCTCATCAGTATGGACTTGGATGGAGATGTGGTACACAATGTGATTTTTTTGGGAGGCTGCAACGGGAATCTGAAGGCGATTCCCCGGCTGATCGAGGGCTGGACGGTAGAGGAGATTGCCGGAAAACTGTCCGGCGTGATCTGCGGGCGCAGGCAGACTTCCTGCGCGGACCAGCTGGCAAGGGCAGTCCGCGAGGCGTATGAGGCCGAGCTGCAGGCGGGAGAGCAGCAGGCTGAAGAAGCGGAAAATGCGGGAGGCAGCTTGGCATGAATCAGGAAGTACGGTACGATTCGAGAGACAGTGACGGGGCGGGTCCGGTGGATCCGCTCAAGCTTGAAAATCAGATCTGTTTTCCCCTGTACGCCTGCGCGAAGGAGATTGTGAAGGCATATAAGCCTTTTCTGGATGAACTGGATCTCACTTACACGCAGTATATTACCATGATGGTGATGTGGGAGCACAAAGAGCTGCGGGTGAAGGAAGTCGGCGGATATTTGTATCTCGATTCCAGCACGCTGACGCCGCTGCTCAAGCGTCTGGAGGAAAAGGGATATGTGACTAGGCGACGCTCCACGGAGGATGAGAGGGACCTGATTGTTTCCATAACAGACGAGGGATGGGCGCTGCGGGAGAGGGCGCTGACTGTGCCCCAGCGGATCGCGTCCTGCGTGGATATTGAGCCGGAGAAGGCGCGGTTTCTCTATGATATTCTGTACGAGCTGTTAGGTAAGTTAGGTTGTGAAAAATAAGCTCGATAGCATATTTTTCACACGACTATTTGTGCCGGGGCGTCACAGAATAGTAAAGCGAACGCAGTTCGCAAAGGGAGCATAGCTCCCTTTGGATGGCAGATGAGAAACTGCTACGCAAACTGTATTTACAGTTTTTTTCTCTATCGCCCCGTCGCGTAAAACGCCAGAGCGAATACTATTCGCTCCGGAATGGAGATTAAAATGATGGAATAGAGAAGAAAAGAGGAGGTTGATTGGAAAATGGGCGATGGCATGTTGCATATGGAACATATAACGCTGGGGGTGTGCTACTACCCTGAGCACTGGCCGGAGCAGATGTGGGAGGACGATCTGCAGAGGATGCGGGAGTGCGGAATCGAGGTAATCCGCATTGCGGAATTTGCGTGGAATAAATTTGAACCGGAGGAGGGTGTTTTCACCTTTGACTTTTTCGACCGCTTTCTGGAACTGGCGGAGCGGGAGAAGATGAAGGTGATCTTCTGCACGCCGACGGCGACGCCGCCTCTGTGGCTCAGCGAGAAATATCCGGAGATTCTCAACGCGGATCTGGATGGAAATATCTATCATCACGGGACGAGGCGGCACTGCAATCTCAATTCCAAGGTGTACCGGGAGTTTTCGAGGCGGATTTCAGATAAGCTGGCGGAGCATTACGCGGGGCGGAAGTGCATAATCGGCTGGCAGCTGGACAACGAGATCAACTGCGAGATGGACGTGTACTACTCGGAGAGCGACCACCAGGCGTTCCGGGAGTATATGAAAGAAAAATACAAGACGCTTGACAATCTGAATGAGAGCATGGGGACGGCGTTCTGGAATCAGACATACACGGACTGGAGCCAGGTGCATCTGACGCGCCGGACCAATACATATGGGCAGACGAATCCCCATTTTCAGCTGGAGGAAAAGCGGTTTATTTCGGAGACGGTCATTTCCTTTTTCAAGGAGCAGGCGGACGCCATACGGAAATGGCAGCGGGAGTATGGGAGGATGGATCAGTTTATCACCACGAACGGGCTGTTCCGCCACATTGATTATCAAAAGCTGGTGGGCGAGGCGCTGGATTTTATCACCTTTGACAATTACCCGGCGTTTGCCTTTGAGAGCGGGCTTGTGCCGGAGCAGACTAACGGTCTGCGGGACCGCAATTCGTCCTGGAATCTCACCCGCACCCGGAGCGTTTCCCAGATTTTCGGCATTATGGAGCAGCAGACCGGCGCTGGGGGATGGAATTGCCGGATGATGATGCCGATGCCAAAGCCCGGACAGATGCGCCTGTGGACGATGCAGGCCATTGCTCACGGGGCGGATTTTGTCAGCTTTTTCCGGTGGAGGACGGCGACGATGGGGACGGAGATTTACTGGCACGGGCTGTTAGATTATGACAACCGGGAAAATCGCCGGATTCGGGAATTAAAGCGGATTTATGAGGACGTGAAAAAATTGGAGCCGGTGGCGGGATGCGCCTTTCAGGCGAAGGTCGCCGTGCTGATGGATTACGACAGCGAGTGGGACGGCGAGCAGGATATCTGGCATGGTCCGCTGCGGGCGAAAAGCATGGACGCGTGGTTCACAGCTCTGCAAAAGGCGCATGTGCCGTTTGACTTTTTCTATATAAAAGAGGACACCGAGCCGGAGGAGCTGTCGCCGTATGAGTTTCTTATTTATCCTCACGCGACGATTTTTACCGAGCGGCGGAAAAGATTGATTAAGACAGTAGTAGAACAAGGGAAAACCGTTATTTTTGGATGTCGCTCCGGGTACAAGGATGAGACGGGAAAATGTTATTCGATACCGATGCCGGGCTACATCGGGGAGCTGTGCGGCTGTCGGGTGGAGGAGTATACATATGTCTCCGATTTTGATGAGCCGGCACAGATCGCATACGGTGAGAAACGGGCTCCGGCGCCGCTGTTCCATGACGTATTGGAGACGACAGAGGGAGAAACGATGGCAGCGTTTGCCTGCGAGGTTCCAGGAGGCTGTCACTACGAGGGTCGTCCGGCAGTCGTGCGCAGAAAGATAGGGGCGGGAGCGTGCTGGTATGTGGGCTCGGCGTTTGCGGAGGAGACGGCGCGCCTGCTGATGGACATGACCGGGATTGCTATGCCGCGCGAGTACCGGGAGCTTTTGACGCTGCCGGAGAGCGTGGAGTTGGCGGTGCGGGCCGGGGAGAATAAGACGGCGCTGTTTCTTCTGAATTATGACAGGGAGCCTGTGACAGTTCGGGTAAATCCGGCGGCCGCGAATTCATGGCGCGACGCCTTTTCTCATCAGAAGGTGTCCGGCGATGTGTCAATTTCCGGATATGACGTCATGATTTTATTGAGTAATTGATGAAATGATGGTATACTGTATGCGTAGGCAGTGAATAAAGGGTTTGAGAAAGGAGTTACCATATGTTTCGCTTTACGGAAGATTGTGTATTAGGAGTGGAAGTTATAGACGATGAGCACAGGCATTTGTTTGATCTGATCAATCGGGGCAAGGAGATGCTGGAGAACGAGTACGGGGGAGACCGGTATTCGGATATAAAGGAATTGCTGGAGGAATTAGAGGATTACGCGGAGGAGCATTTTGCCCATGAGGAGCAGTACATGGAGAAAATCTGCGATCCGGAGTTGATTTTGCAGCGCTCCCAGCACATGTACTTTAAGGAAAAGGTAATCGAGTTCCTCGTACAGAATATTGATAAGGACGAGGAGCAGCAGAGGGTGCTCGGCGAGGTCATGGAGTTTCTCGCGAGATGGCTGTACCAGCACATCATCGGCAGCGATATCATGATCGGCAAGCTGCCGCCGCTTGAGGAGTGGATGATCCGGGAGGATCCCTGCGAGTTCACTGAGGAGTACCAGCTGGGCATTGAGATGATTGACAGGGAGCACAGGATTCTTTTCGAGATTGCCAGCGAGGCCAACAAGGCGGTGCGCAACTGGCAGGAGGGCGATAGCTTTGACGAGTTCTTCAAGGTTGTCGGAGAGCTCAAGCGCTATACGCAGTTCCATTTTGCCGACGAGGAGGAGTATATGGAGAGCATCGGCTACGCGGGGCTGGAGTCCCAGAAAAGGGCTCATGAGGCGTTTATCGCGGAGCTTGACGGAATCAACGAGAAGGATCTGAAAGCGGATCCGAAGAAATATATGCAGAGCCTGATTGAGTTTCTGCTCGGCTGGCTGATCAACCACATTCTCCACGCGGATAAGAAGATTCCCGGCGGGGAGATTCCGGCACAGGGGTGAAGATGGTAAATAACGAATTAAAATTCGTTGAATCAAAATGCGTCGGAATTGAAATTCGATTGAAATAATTCGTTTGGAATTGTACATTGAAAAATAACTGATTTTATAGTATGATAAAAAAGATTATGAACATAAATGGAGGAAGAACAGGAACATGAGCGACAAGTTGAAAGTGGGAATTTTGGGCGGTACCGGTATGGTGGGACAGCGATTTATCTCTTTGCTGGAGGATCATCCGTGGTTCGAGGTGGTGACTATCGCGGCCAGCCCGAGGAGCGCCGGAAAGACCTATGAGGAGGCAGTGGGCGGCAGGTGGAAGATGCAGAAGCCGATGCCGGAGGCTGTCAAGAAAATCGGAGTTAAAAATGTAAATGACATCGAGGC
>CANRJU010000093.1 GCA_947631075.1 uncultured Lachnospiraceae bacterium | reverse complement strand
TCCAAGGAGGGAACGACGTCCTCTATCTAATAACTATAATTATACAACTTTTCGTTGAATAATTATACACCTATTTTAGAAGATAGGCTCATTTTTTAACCAAATTCTATTATACAAGGAGAATGCAAATGTTTAACTATATAATCATCGGCTCCGGCTTATACGGCGCCACCTTCGCTCAGCAGGCTCATGCCGCAGGCAAATCCGTCCTCGTCATCGACAAGCGTTCTCACATTGCCGGAATCGTCTGATTGTGGGCGTCTTCACCGGCATAGCAGTCAAAAAGCTCGGCGAAGATAGAGAGTGGATAAGGTGGTTGGGATGAAATAGCAGATGTAATTTCTTAGAGTTACGCCCTCCGTTTTGAACGGTGGGCAATACCTACGCTAAAATCAGCTGATTTGCGGATAATTTGTTTTAATCTTCTTTAAATCCGCAAGATTTTAAAACAACTATATATTATTTTGAACAAATACCTAATAAGAAAGGACGACAAAAATGCAGGAACTCACCCGCAAGCAGTTTGACATTTTAGAATTGCTTGCAACATCGCGACTATCGCTCACACAGCGGCAGCTCGAAGAAAAGACCGGATACTCTCTCGGCACCATCAACAAGGTCTCGAAAGAACTTACCGACCTCGGTTACATAGAAAACGGCGGTATCACCAACTCCGGTCTCAACGCGTTAGAACCTTACCGTGTCAAGCGAGCGGTTTTCATCGCCGCCGGATTCGGCTCGCGCATGGTGCCTATAACTTTCAACACCCCTAAGCCTCTAGTACGCGTACACGGAGTGCGTATAATTGATCATCTCATCGACGCCTGCTTGCGTGCGGGAATCAACGAGATTTACATTGTTCGCGGATATTTGGCAGAGCAGTTTGATCAGCTTCTCTACAAATACCCGATGATCCGCTTCCTTGAAAATCCCGCATATAATGAGGCGAATAACATAAGCTCTGCTTTGGTCGCTCGGTATATGCTTTCAAACGCCTACGTTTTCGAGGCGGATTTGCTGCTGTCTAACCCTGATATAATCAAGAAATATCACTACACTTCAAACTTTCTCGGCGTCAAAAAAGATCGCACCGACGACTGGTGCTTTACAGTTAAGGACGGGATTATTGTTGACGAGCGCGTAGGCGGCACGAATTGCTGGCAGATGATGGGTATTTCATACTGGAATGAAGCTGACGGTCACCGTCTCTCTCAGGATATAGCCGATGTCTACGCTTCTCCCGGCGGCAAGGAGCGATATTGGGAGCAGGTCCCGCTCGTGTATAAAAAGGAGCATTACGCCGTCGAGCCACGCGAATGTAAGGAAAGCGACATTGTCGAGATAGATACTTTCCGCGAGCTTAAGGCGATTGATAAAACTTATGATGTGTAAAGAGGAAAATAAAATGCAGCCAATAAAAAGGAATATCCTATTAAACCCGGGTCCTTCCACCACGACCGACTCGGTAAAATATGCCCAGGTCGTTCCCGACATCTGTCCGCGTGAGAAGGAATTTGCCTCGTTGATGAAAGGCCTTCGCGAGGACTTGGTCAGAATCGTACACGGCGATTTGGAAAAGTATACTTCGGTTCTTTTCTGCGGCTCGGGAACATTGAATATTGACGTCTGTCTGAATTCGCTTTTGCCTGCGAACAAGAAGATCCTCGTCATCAACAACGGTGCATACAGTACTCGTGCAGTAGAAATCTGCCAGTATTACGGGCTTCCATACATAGAGCTTAAATACCCCGTGGACGAGCTCCCCAATCTTACCGAGATTGAGAAAACCTTGAGGGAAAATTCGGATATTGCTGTAGTATATACTACACACAATGAGACAGGAACAGGAATCCTGAACCCTATACGAGAGATAGGCGCGCTTGCACACAGATACGGTGCAATATTCATTACCGACACTACCAGCACTTACGCCATGCGCCCTATTGACATTGAAGAGGACAACATCGACTTTTTGATGGCTTCGGCTCAGAAAGGATTGATGGCGTTTACAGGGCTTTCATTTGTCGTCGGAAACTGGGCTGTTATCGAAGATTCCGCAAATTATCCTAAACGCTCATATTACTGCAATCTCTTCCTGCAATATGACTATTTTGAAAAGACAGGGGAAATGCACTTCACCCCGCCTGTTCAGACGATTTACGCCACTTTACAGGCACTCAAAGAGTATTGGGCGGAGGGCGAACAGGCAAAATGGGCACGGCATACAAGAGTTTTCAACGCAATTAACAAGGGTCTTGACGAGCTCGGATTTAAACAGGTAATAAAGCCTGAATGGCGTGCAGGATTGGTTTCTTCGGCAATTTATCCCGACGACCCAAACTGGAGCTTTGAAAAGGTTCATGACTACTGCTATGAGCGGGGCTTCACGATTTATCCCGGAAAAATCTCGACCACAAATACTTTCCGCCTTTGCGCTCTGGGAGCGATTGACGAGCAGGATATTGTTGAGTTTTTCAAGGTATTTAAGGAAGCTCTGGCGGCATGCGGAGTAAAAACTCCGGTGAAATATAATGACTGACGGAGGTATGATGATGAAAACCGTTTACACTTGTTTTTGCACCGACGTTATCCACGAAGGGCATTTGAATATAATCGAGCAGGCTCATAAATACGGAAAAGTCGTAGTGGGTGCGCTGACCGACGAGGCGCTGATTCGCTATAACCGTTTTCCGACCATTTCACTTGATGAGAGAATTAAGCTTTACAAAAGCCTTGACGGAGTGGAAGAGGTAGTCGTTCAGGAGGATATGCTCTATGACGGCATTATAAAAAAGCTCAGACCTGACTATGTAATTCACGGCGACAACTGGAAAGAGGGCGCAATGTCGGCGATTCGTCAGAACGTAATAGACCTTCTTTCGGAGTACGGCGGCGAGCTTATTGAGGTTGGATATACATACAATGAAAAGGTCAAAAAGGTCGATTCTCAGCTTGCCGAAAAGCTCGCTATGCCCGAATACCGCCGCAAGCGTTTAAGGCAGCTCATAGATATGTGTCCGATTGTAAAAGTAATCGAAGCTCACAGCGGTCTGACCGGGCTTATCGCCGAGAAAACCACAGTTGTTGAAGAAAGCGGCAAGCTCGACCAGTTCGATGCGATGTGGGTTAGCTCCCTCTGCGATTCAACCGCCAAGGGCAAGCCGGATATTGAGCTCGTGGATATGTCCTCCCGTCTTCGCACGATCGACGACATTATGGAGGTCACGACTAAGCCTATTATCCTCGACGGCGACACGGGCGGACTTACCGAGCACTTTGTCTACAATGTTAGAACTCTCGAGCGAATGGGCGTTTCGGCGGTAATCATCGAGGACAAAAAGGGGCTTAAAAAGAACAGCCTTTTCGGCACCGAGGTAGAGCAAACTCAGGCATCTATTGAGGAGTTCAGCGAGAAGATTTCCGCCGGAAAGCGCGCGCAGCTTACAGACGATTTCATGATAATAGCGCGAATAGAGAGCCTGATTCTTGAAAAGGGAATGGACGACGCGCTCGCAAGGGCATTTGCATTTGTGGAGGCGGGCGCGGACGGCATAATGATTCACAGCCGCAAGAAAGACCCCGCAGAGATACTCGAATTCTGCGACAAATTCCGCGAAAAGGACAAGCACACGCCGATCGTTGTCGTGCCGTCGTCGTTTAACGTCATCACCGAGGACGAGCTTGCCGCTCACGGCGTGAACATCGTGATCTACGCGAACCAGCTGACCCGAAGCGCATTTCCGGCGATGGAGCAGACCGCCAAGGATATTCTTAAATACCACCGTGCCAAAGAGGTCGACAGCCGCCTGATGCCGATAAAAGATATAATCTCGCTCATCGACGAGCTTTAACGAGGTACATAATGAAAGTAACATCACTTATTGAAACAATAGGCTCAGACTTCTATTCCGGTGTTCCCGATTCCCAGCTTCGCGCCCTCTGTGACTACTTGATCGACAGATACGGCACCGACCCGAAGCACCACATCATCGCCGCTAACGAGGGCAACGCGGTTGCTTTGGCGGCGGGGTATCACCTTGCAACCGGTAAAATTCCGGTCGTATATATGCAGAACTCCGGCGAGGGAAACATCATCAACCCGGTCGCAAGCCTTATGAACGACAAGGTTTACGCGATTCCCTGCGTGTTCATCGTCGGCTGGCGAGGCGAGCCGGGCGTTCATGACGAACCTCAGCATATCTATCAGGGAGAGGTAACGCTCAAGCTGCTTGAAGACATGGACATGGCGCACTTTGTCATCTCAAAAGATACGACCGAGGAAGAGCTCGCCGAGAAAATGCAGGAGTTTAAGCAGATTCTCGCAGCCGGCAAGCAAGTCGCATTTGTAGTAAGAAAAGGCGCATTGGAGTTTGACGGCAAGGTCAAGTATGAGAATGCCAACACAATGACCCGCGAAGACATCATCAGGCATATAGCTGAGCATACCGGTGACGACCCGATCGTTTCGACGACCGGCAAGGCAAGCCGTGAGCTTTTTGAAATCCGCGAAGTGCGAGGAGAAGGTCATGAAAAAGACTTCCTTACCGTCGGTTCTATGGGTCACGCGTCCTCGATTGCACTCGGGATTGCCACACAAAAACCGGAGAAAAAGATTTGGGTAATAGACGGCGACGGAGCCGCGCTTATGCATATGGGAGCAATGGCTGTCATTGGCGCGAATGTGCCGAAAAACATTGTCCACATCGTCGTCAACAACGGTGCTCACGAAACTGTAGGCGGTATGCCCACGGTAGCGTCAAAGATAGACCTTGTCGCAATCGCAAAGGGCTGCGGGTATCCGAGCGCAGTGAGCGTGGATAACTTTGAAGATCTTGATGTGGAGTTGGAAGCAGTGAAACTGAGGAACGAGCTGAGCTTGATTGAGGTAAAGTGCTCAATTGGAGCGAGAGCTGATTTGGGGAGACCTACAACCACTACTCAACAAAACAAAAATGCCTTTGTAGGGCATTTACAAAACAAGTGAATATCCGCTTTGGCGCAAGCCAAAAGCATGATATAAACCCGGCTTAATAAAGCCAAAACCTGTATTAGCAAAGGAGTAATCAAAATGAAAAGTATCAAAAAAATAGCGGCGGTCGCAATGGCTGCAGTAATCTGCCTCGGGCTTTTAACAAGCTGCGCAGGTTCATCTGATGTGGCGGATAACAGCATAGTTATCTGGACAAGCGGCGAGGACTACAAGAACCAGTATTACCTTGATGAGCTTGAAAAGAAGTTCCCCGACTACGTTTTCACAATGGAATATATGAACAGTTCCACCATTGCCGCAAAGGTTTTGGAGGAGGGCGAAAACTGCTCCTGCGACATAATTCTGTCTGAGGAGTACGGCTATCTCTACAAGTGCGAGGACTATCTTGCCGAGCTTACCGACTTCGATTTCTCGGTATTTTTGGACGATATAGTTCCCGCCAACCACAAATTCACCCCTGAGGTCAAAAACGGCGGCTGCGTCATATTTAACCCTGCTGTTCTGGAATCAAAGGGCGTGGAAAAGCCGTCTTCTTATCAGGACCTTTTAGACCCGAAATATGAGGGACTCATCTCAATGCCGAGTCCGGCGTCTTCGGGAACAGGCTATATGTTCTTAAGGCAGCTCACTAACGAATGGGGCGAAGACGAAGCATTCAAATACTTTGAGGATTTTTCTAAGAATGTTTTACAGTATACTTCGTCAGGCTCGGGTCCTGTAAATGCGCTCGTTCAGGGAGAAGCGGGAATCGGCCTCGGAATGATTTCTCAGGCTGTTACCGAGATAAAAGAGGGCGTAAACCTTGAAATAGTATTCTTTGAGGAGGGTGCGCCATACAGCATGTACGGCAATGCCGTTTTGGCTTCGAGCGCAGACCGCGAGTGCGTTATGGAAGCGTTCAACTATCTTGCCACCGACCTCTGCAAGGGAGATAACGAGCTTTACTTCCCCGACCAGATTTTCAAGGATTACATACCCGACGTTGAGGGATTCCCGAAGAATGTTGACTACGGAAACATGTCTAACGACACCCTCGACGAAAAGGAGAGGCTTTTGGCCAAGTGGACGTTCTCATGAGCAGCAAGCTGATTATTGAAAACGTTTCCAAAAGCTACCGCGAAACGGGGATCTTAAAAAGCGTCAGTTTTGATGTCAAAGACGGAGAGTTTCTTTCTATACTCGGAGCCTCAGGCTGCGGAAAAACGACGCTTTTGCGAATTCTCATCGGACTTTTGGAACCCGACACCGGAAAAATCACAAAAGACGGAGAAGACATAACCAAAGCCGCGCCCGACAAGCGCGGCATGGGTATCGTCTTTCAGAACTATGCTCTTTTTGAGAATATGACAGTTCTTCAAAATGTAAAATATGCCCTAAAGTTTCACAGCATATCCAAATCCGATGCCGAGAAAACGGCGCTTGATATGATATCCGCCGTCGGGCTTTCGGAGCATATAAAGAAGTACCCGAAAAACCTTTCCGGCGGTCAGCAGCAAAGAGTTGCAATAGCAAGGACGCTTGCTCTTAATCCAGACATCGTTCTTTTGGACGAGCCGATGTCCGCACTCGACGTCGCAACGCGGCTTTCTATGAGAAAAGAGCTTAAAGGGCTTCAGGCTCAATTCGGTACGACTATGATCTATGTCACCCACGACCAGGAGGAAGCGTTTGCCCTCTCTGACCGCATAATGATAATGAATCAGGGCGAAATTTGTCAGATAGATACTCCCGAAAACATTCTCAAAAATCCGGCAGGTGAGTATGTAAAGACCTTCGTTATAGATAACTTGCAGGCAAAAGTCGATTCTCTGTCGAAGTTTATAGAGCAAAGGCGCGGAGGATGATATGAAGAAGAACACCTCCAAACTCATAATAAATATCTGCATTGCGCTTTTCTTTATAATCTGCGTTATAGCGCCGATAGTTTCGATGCTCTGCCGCATAACTCCGAGCGGTTTTGCCTCGATGGTAAGTTCCCCGCAGTTCCTGCCTGCCGTCAAAAATTCAATATCCACAGCTCTCGTCGCGACGATTATTTCACTTATTCTTGCGATTCTTGCGGCATGGTGCATACGCAGAACGGATATAAAGCTCAAGTCGCTTTTCGGAATGATTTTTGTTATCCCTATGCTTATTCCGTCAATTTCCCACGCTTTCGGGCTTGTAGCTCTGTTCGGCGCAAACGGACTGCTGACAAATCTTCTGCATCTTAACGGCAGTATCTACGGCTTTTGGGGAATAGTCACCGGCTCGGTGCTGTATTCGTTCCCTGTTGCGTTTTTGATGTTTTCAAGCATACTCGAATACGAGGACGGAATGACTTATAAAGCCGCAGATGTTCTCGGCATACCCGCGCGCAGCAGGTTTATTGACATCACACTGCCCTATCTCAAAAAGACGATAATATCCGCATTTTTCGCAGTCTTTACGATGATAGTGACCGACTACGGCGTGCCGCTTATGGTCGGTGGAAAGACAGTCACGCTCTCGGTTCTGATGTATAACAAAGCCGTCGGAATGATAGATTACGACAGCGGAAGCGTTATAGGAGCGTTCCTGCTTATACCCGCGATTGCGGCGTTTATTGTTGACCTTTTAAACCCCGAGCGCAGCCAAAGCGGCTTCGTTTCTGAGCAAGTTGAACCGAAAAAGTCAGCCGTGCAGAAAATCCTGTCGTATATATTCTGCGGAATCATCTGCTTATGCGTCTTTGCCCCGATAGCGTCGTTCTGCATAATGGTGTTTGAAACAAAATACCCGATTGACCCCACGCCGACGTTCTATCATGTCCAAAAGACTATAAGCAGGGGAGCGGATAAATATCTCCTCAATTCGCTTTTATACTCCGTCGCAACAGCGCTTTTAGGCACAGCGCTTGCTTTCGTATGTTCATACATGACTGCAAGATTAAAGGGCAAATTCAGCAAAGGATTGCACCTCATTTCAATCACCTCAATGGCGATTCCCGGAATAGTTTTGGGACTTTCCTACGTCATCTTCTTCCACGGTTCCCCGATTTACGGAACGGTGTTGATTGTGATTCTTGTTAATTCGATACACTTCTTCGCCTCGCCGTATCTTATGATGTATAACACCCTCGGCAAGGTCAATCCCAATCTCGAAGCGGTCGGTCAAAGCCTTGGAATCCGCAGATTTTTCATGATAAAAGACGTTATCATTCCGAAAGTCAGGGGAACGCTGATCGAAATGTTTACCTATTTCTTTGTCAATTCGATGATGACGATTTCGGCGGTGTCGTTCTTAGCGCCTCCCGCTCCAAAGCCTGTTGCGCTGATGATAAACCAGTTTGAAGCCCAACTGCTGATGGAAAGCGCAGCGTTTGTGTCGATTGTGATACTTGGGGTGAATATTTTGGTTAAAGGTGTATCCAATATATTTGCGAGAAATTTACACTAAATTATATCATATATTTTATGGTGTGAACTATATTTCGGATAAAATGAAATACGTTGGAAAAAGATATAATAGCACTTGAAAACGCACCCATTTATAATGAACTCCGATGTCTGCCGACTGTTCGACGTTTCTCCGGCTACGGCAAACAGAATCCTTTCGCAACTTGCTGAGGAGGGGGAAGCTCATTAAGATCAACGAGCGCGGGAAGTGGAAATATAAAGCCAATATTTGAAAAGACCGAAGCCACTTGCTCCGGTCTTTTCTCATCTTATTCACATAAACTGGCATTCCAAACTGCTTTAAAGGTAATGTCAAGTATTTTTCGCAAATTCCCATAGAATGAGGTAATGTCAAGTATTTTTCGCAAATTCATATAGAATGAAGTAATATTTTTGGATTATCACCCTCGGCATGCCG
>CANRJU010000092.1 GCA_947631075.1 uncultured Lachnospiraceae bacterium | reverse complement strand
AGAGATGCTGAAAGGCGGTCTGATTTATGGAAGAAAGAGATGCAAATATAATTTTTGGGAAAGCGGGCGGTAATGCAAGCAAGAATGCATATACTTGCAAACTGTCTGTTCCAAAAACATGGGTTGACCGGATGGGAGTGCGTCCAGATAGCCGGGAAGTGAAGCTTTGTTTTGATGGCGATGTGGTAACTGTTCGCCGTCCTGAAAATTCTTCTATAAAACATGTACCGCTTGCCAACAAGGAGAAAATTCGGTGTTTTGCATTGGTTTGGCAACAAATGTACACAAACTATAAAACAATACCATTCCGTTTTTTTGAAGAAAAGGAGTTTCTGGGGGATGGATTGGCAGATCTGGGTTTCGAGATGGATGGCGGAAAATCATTGGAAGAAGCGTTCCCCGGAACTAATGTTTTGAGAGATAATGCGGAATTGGAACGAATTATTAAACAAATTGACATACAGACTTTGGGAAACGCCATTTTTTCACAATGGCGATACTGGAATCATTGGAGCATGTCTCCAATGAGGGAAGAAGATTTTCAATGGTTCGTGATCGCTTTTGCAAGGCTGGCGGAACTGGCAAGCTAACATCGAAATGTTCTTGAAGGAGGGCAGTGCCAATGGAGATATTTGATAACATCACTAAAGTGGTGCGCGATGATTTGAAAGAAAAGATACAACCCAAGAGCAAGGTCTCCGTGGCGGCGGCCTGTTTCTCTATGTATGCGTATAAAGAATTGAAGAACCAGTTGGAAAAAGTGGACGAGTTCCGTTTTATTTTCACGTCTCCGACTTTTATTAAAGAGAAGACTGAGAAACAGAAACGGGAGTTCTATATTCCGAGGCTTAACCGGGAGAACAGTCTGTATGGCACAGAGTTTGAGATTAAGCTGCGCAATGAAATGACCCAGAAAGCAATTGCCAAAGAATGTGCTGATTGGATTCGGGGAAAGGCAAAGTTCAAGTCTAATGTTACCGGGGAGAATATGAGCGGATTCATGACGGTTGATTCCGGAGAGGAGCAGACAGCCTATCTTCCCATCAATGGTTTTACCACGGTTGATATCGGCTGTGAACGAGGGAATAATAGCTATAATATGGTGAACCGCATGGAAGCGCCGTTCTCAACGCAATATATGCAGCTGTTTGATATGCTTTGGAATGATAAGGACACTGCATATAATGAAAATTCTCCGGAATTTATATATTTCATGACGCTTTACAATGTATTCAGCGAGTTCCTTGACGATATTTCCGAAGATGTACTGCCGAATGAGGCAACAGGGTTCAAACAGAGCAAGATTTGGGATATGCTCTATGATTTCCAGAAGGATGCCGTGCTTGCAATCATCAATAAGCTGGAAAAGTACAACGGTTGTATTTTGGCGGACAGTGTCGGTTTGGGCAAGACGTTTACGGCACTGGCGGTTATCAAATATTACGAGAACAGGAACAAGACAGTTCTGGTGCTTTGCCCGAAGAAGCTTTCCGAGAATTGGAATACATATAAGGACAATTATGTCAATAATCCGATTGCGTCTGACCGCCTGAATTATGACGTATTGTTCCATACGGATTTGTCCAGAAACGGCGGTTTTTCTAACGGTTTGGATTTGGACCGCCTGAACTGGGGCAATTATGATCTGGTTGTGATCGATGAATCACATAATTTCCGAAACGGGGCCGGGACACATGCCAATACGCAGGAAAACCGGTATGTGAAACTGATGGACAAGGTGATCCGTGCCGGGGTAAAAACGAAGGTATTGATGCTTTCCGCAACGCCGGTGAATAATCGCTTTGTGGATTTGAAGAATCAGTTGGCGCTTGCCTATGAGGGGAATTCAGATTATATCAATGAGCAGTTGGATACAAAGAAACCGATTGAAGAGATCTTCAGGCAGGCGCAAAAAGCATTTAATGTATGGAGCAAACTGGAGCCGGAGGAAAGAACGACGGATGCGCTCCTTCGGACCCTGGATTTTGATTTCTTTGAAGTGCTGGATAGTGTGACGATTGCGAGATCCCGAAGGCACATTGAGAAATATTATAATACGGAAAAAATAGGCAAATTTCCGGAGCGTTTAAAGCCGATTACCAGGCGGCCCAGCTTGACAGATTTGAATCACGCGATCAATTACAATGAGATATATGAGCAGTTGATGCAGCTGTCGTTGTGCATTTATACGCCATCGGATTATATTTTCCCCAGCAGGATGGCGAAGTATATAGATCAGACTCATAATAAAGGAAATAACCTGACGCAGAGAGGCCGTGAGCAGGGCATTCAGCGTCTTATGAGCATCAATTTATTAAAGCGGCTGGAAAGCTCTGTCTATTCCTTTAATCTGACGCTGAGCAGAATCCGGGATCTTATCCAAGGTACGATTGACGCCATTAATCAGTTTGAAAAATACGGCAAGGCTGATCTGGATATGTACGAAGTGAATGAGAATGACTTTGATATGGAGGATGGAAACACAGATTTTTTTACAGTAGGCAAGAAGGTTAAGATTGACCTGGAGGATATGGATTATAAAACATGGCGGACGGAACTTCAGCGAGATGCGGAAACATTGGAGCTTCTGACGCTGATGATCGCAGATATCACACCGGAGCATGATCTGAAGCTTCAGACACTTTTCAGGCTTTTGGATGAGAAGATGGAACATCCTATCAATAAGGGCAATAAAAAGGTGTTGATTTTTTCGGCGTTCTCGGATACGGCAGAATACTTATACGATCAGGTATCCGGCTATATGAAAGATCATTACGGACTGGATACGGCAGTTATCACAGGTTCTATTGATGGACGGACTACAATTAACGGATTGAAGGCAACCCTGAACAATGTACTGACCTGCTTTTCACCGATATCGAAGAGCAGAGATCTTCTGATGCCGGACGGTACGGAAGAAATTGATATCCTGATTGCGACAGACTGCATTTCCGAAGGCCAGAACCTCCAGGATTGTGATTATTTGATCAACTTCGACATCCACTGGAATCCGGTACGTATCATTCAGAGATTTGGGCGTATCGATCGCATCGGCAGCAGGAATCAGTATATACAGTTGGTGAATTTCTGGCCGGATATGACGTTGGACGACTATATCAATCTAAAGTCCCGTGTCGAGACCAGAATGAAGATTTCTATTATGACTTCTACAGGCGATGATGATCTGATTAATCCGGAGGAAAAAGGGGATCTGGAATACCGCAAGCAGCAGCTGAAGCGGCTTCAGGAGGAGGTAGTGGATATTGAGGACATGTCCACAGGAATCTCCATCATGGATCTGGGACTTAACGAATTCCGGCTGGATCTGCTTGAATATATCAAAACACATGAGGATCTCGCAAAGAAACCCAAGGGTCTTCATGCCGTGGTGCCTGCGACAGAAGAGAATCCGGAAGGTGTAATTTTCGTTCTGCGAAACATCAACAATAATATTAACATTGACAATCAGAACAGGATCCACCCGTTCTATATGGTTTATATCGGAATGAACGGAGAGGTAGTTTGCGATTATCTAAATCCGAAAAAACTGTTGGATACCGTGCGGCTGCTTTGCCGTGGCAAGTCTGAGCCGATATGGAAGCTCTGTGATAAGTTCAATCAGGAAACAGACGACGGACGGAACATGAAAGAGGTATCGCAGCTTTTGTCAGATGCGATTAACTCTATCATCGACGTGAAAGAAGAAAGCGATATTGACAGTCTGTTCTCTGCAGGCGGAACCTCCGCTTTGATGTCGGAGATCAATGGGCTGGATGATTTTGAACTGATCTGCTTTCTGATTGTGAAATGAGGTGCTAGATTTGCTTGAATTACCCAAGAGTACAGAGTTTAACCGACGAATACCGAAGCAGAAGTTTTATGAGAATCTGACAGTGTCGCCTGCGTTAAAAAGAGTATTCGTAGATCAGATCAAAGTGATTTATTGGAGAAACAAAATCGCTGCCACTACAATGAATCTGGCAGTTGGTGAGACGGTAACGGAGATTGAGATATTTGAGATTAAACTGAATGAGAATAAGCTAGATAAAGCGATTCTCCGGCAGATTGATAAAGAGATCCCTTATCATATCATTTTTTTATTGGAACACGAGGGCCGGTATCAGGTGTGTACAGCCTATAAGGAAGCAGCGGTTTCCGGGAACAATGCTTTCAAGGTTGGTACATACTATCATACAGATTGGCTGGAGGAATCTGAACTTCCGCTGAAGATTGACGGCCTGAATATTGATAAGGTATATGAGAATTTTGTGCGGCAGATAGCTGGGAATGCATTGCAGACGGAAAGACAGGAGTCTCTGAAGGAATCGGTTGAACGGGATAACCGAAGACAGGAACTTCAGAAACAGATTGCCGTTTTGCAGCAGAAGATTCGCAAGGAAAAGCAGTTGAATAAGCAGATGCAATTAAATACTGAACTCAAAAAACTGAGAAAGGAATGGGAGGCTTTATGATAGATAACAAATTCCAATCGATTGATTTCGACAGTCCATTTGGACAAATGATAGAGAAGTTTAAAAACCTGGATTTTTCTAAGGCAACTCCTCCTACGATGGACTATGACCTCATACATCGGCAAATGCAGGAGATTGAAATGGATCCTATTATCCCAGAGGGATATTTTGAGAAATCTCAAGAATATCAACAGCAGAGCCTTGAAATGTTGAAATCGATAAACCAGAATATTGCAAATCTATATACGCTTGTAGATTTGATTAGTAATTCAAATGAGCAGCAGGATGAGGTAATTGAAATAGTATCCGAAATTCTAGCTATCGCTAAAGCGAAAGAGCAAAAAGAAGCGGAGTCATTCTTAAAGAAAGTTATGACTAAGATTAGCAACTCAGTGGAAACAACTGACTCCATGATAAAACTGGTCAGATGGGCTACAACGATTTATGATATGGTCATAACCATGCTACCAAAATGAGGAGGAAATCTAACATGGAAAAAATGAGAATGGAGTCAGTTGATATGACCGCACAGAGCATCGATAAAATCGCAGCAATGTTCCCGAATTGCATCACGGAGATGCTAGATGAAGAACGTAGCACGCCGGATAAAAAGGTGTACAAGCGGGCGGTTAACTTTGAATTGCTAAAGCAGATGCTCTCGCCGGACGTAATTGACGGCGGCGAAACATATGAATTTACATGGGTGGGCAAAAAGACAGCGATTGTAGAGGCAAATAAGCCTATCCGCAAGACGCTGCGTCCCTGCCCAGAGGAGAGTAAGAACTGGGACAACACCGAAAACCTTTACATTGAAGGCGACAACTTGGGGGTACTTAAGCTGATGCAGGAGAGCTACCTCGGCAAAGTGAAGATGATTTATATCGATCCGCCGTACAACACAGGAAACGACTTCATCTACCGCGACGAATTTAATATGGATACCAACGAATATGAAGAAGGAATAGGACATCTTGACGAAGAAGGAAACCGTTTGTTTAAAAATACTGATAATAATGGGCAATTCCATTCCGACTGGTGCAGCATGATTTATTCAAGGATGATGCTGGCGAGAAATTTGTTGACAGATGATGGTGTCATTTTCATTAGCATTGACGAAAATGAGGTAGAATCACTCACGAAGATATGTAACGAAGTATTTGGCGAAGAGAACCATATTGGTACAATTATTGTAAAGAGCAATCCAAGAGGATCAATGTCTACTTCTGAAATTGCGAGTTTGCATGAATACTTACTACTCTATTCAAAGCATCGAACAATGGCAAGTATAATCGGTCATGAATTATCTGATGAAATGACATCAGAGTATAAGTTTTCTGATGAAAATGGAAGGTATCGCTTGCTCGGGTTAAGAATGCGAGGTGGTTTTTGGAGAAGGAGCGAAAGACCTAATCTTTTTTTCCCCATTTATGTAAATCCGACTGATTGCTCAATTTCTTTGAATAGAAGTGATGTGTATTGTGAAGAGGCCTTTCCTGTTCAACCGTCTACAATGGAAGATGGAACATGGCGATGGAGTAAAGAAAAAGTACAAATAAGTGCCAGATTACTCATAGGAAAGCAAGTCAAGCGAGGAAATTCTCTTGTTTGGGATATTTATCAAAAAGATTATCTTGAAAGAGAAACGGAAAGAAGGACAAAAGCAAAATCTATCTGGGATGAAGGGGAAATCAATTATCAAAATGGAGCAACTGAAATTAAAACACTATTTGGAAAAAGTGGTATATTCGATTATTCAAAACCAACTTATCTTTTGAAACAAGCTATGAAAATGATCGAATTTTATGATGGCAATATTGTTCTCGACTTCTTCTCCGGTTCAGCTACTACCGCCCATGCGGTAATGCAGCTCAACGCTGAGGACAACGGTCATCGAAAATTCATTATGGTACAGCTACCTGAGCCCTGCAATGAAAATTCAGAAGCCTATAAAGTCGGCTACAAAAATATCTGCGAAATCGGCAAGGAGCGCATCCGCCGCGCCGGCGAGAATATCAAGTCCCAAAACCCGCTCACGACGCAGAATCTTGACATCGGCTTCCGTGTTTTCAAATTAGATGACAGCAACATGAACGACGTCTACTATGCCGCAGGAGACTACACACAAGACATGTTATCCATGATGGAAAGTAATATTAAATCAGACCGTACAGATTTGGATTTATTCTTTGGTTGCATACTTGACTGGGGACTTCCACTTTCTATGCCCTATACCTCAGAAACGCTAGAGGGGGGGTAATAGTACATACATACAACGACGGCGATTTAATCGCATGCTTCGACGAAAACATTTCCGAATCTGTCGTCAAGGAAATTGCGAAACGTCAGCCGCTTAGAGCGGTATTCCGCGACAGCAGCTTTAACGGAAGCCCTGCAAAAATTAATATCGGCGAAATATTTAAAATGTTAGCGCCGGATACAAGAGTAAAGGTAATTTAGACAATATGAAGTGATGTTACATTTGTAGTAATTGGGATTTATTTATATACTAGAGGTTGGAAAACGAAAGGTAACAGAGATTATCATATGCAAAATAGACTACCATGCATAAAATGCTAAAAACTGGAATGAATGTCTATAGTGTAAATTATACTGTATGTATTGCAGAGCCGATAACTGGTACAAAGGATTGAGTTTTTGTCTACATTCAGGAGGAAAAAGAGTGGAGAAGATGAGGATGGAATCAGTTGATATAGTTGCGCAGAACATAGATAAGATTGCCGAATTGTTTCCAAACTGCATTACAGAGACTATCAATGAAAATGGAGTGCTAAAAAAAGCTGTCAATTTCGAATATCTTAAGCAAATGCTATCTGATAATGTTGTGAATGGAAATGAAGTCTACGAATTTACTTGGGTAGGAAAAAAGGCTGCGATTACAGAGGCAAATAAAACAATACGAAAAACACTCCGTCCCTGCCGAGAGGAAAGTGTTGATTGGGATACGACCGAAAACCTTTACATTGAAGGGGATAATTTGGATGTTTTGAAGTTGTTACGAGAGAGCTATCTTGGTAAGGTGAAATTAATTTATATTGATCCTCCGTATAATACGGGAAATGATTTTATCTATAGAGATGATTTTACTCAATCCGCAGATGAATATCAAGACAAAAGTAGAGTCGTAACTGATGAGGGGGTACATTTATTTAAAAACACAGATACTAATGGGAGATTTCATTCTGACTGGTGCAGCATGATTTATTCCAGACTGATTCTTGCGAGAAATTTCCTTACAAATGATGGAGTAATTTTCATAAGTATAGATGAAAATGAAGTTAATACACTAAAATTCATTTGTGATGAAGTCTTCGGGGCAAGCAATTTTGTCGCAGAACTTATTTGGTCTGCGGGTAGAAAGAATGATTCTAAATATATTTCTATATCTCACGAGTATATATTGTGCTATTTCAGAAGCATACAGTATATTAGTGAACATAAAATTGTTTGGAGAGAAAAGAAGCAGGGGCTTGATGATATTTATTTAAAATATGATTCTTTGAGAAAACAATACGGAACTAATAATGAAAAAATAGAAAAGGAATTAAAGGCATGGTATAAAGGGCTTCCAGATGGACACCCAGCAAAAGATCATTTGCATTACAATAAAGTAGATGAAAACGGAATATTTTTTGCATCAGATATTTCATGGCCGGGAGGAGGTGGACCTAGGTATGAGATTTGTCACCCTATTACACACAAACCGGTTAGGATTCCATCAAGAGGATGGATTACGAATGAAAAGACAATGAAAGAATGGATTCAACAAGGTAAAGTCAATTTTGGCGTAGATGAAAGTAGTGTGCCGACAATTAAGTCCTATTTAAACGAACATGAGAATGGTGTTCCTTATAGCGTATTTTATAAGGATGGACGTGCTGCATCAAAGCGATTAGCGTCCCTTTTGGGAGAAAAAGTGTTTGAGAATCCAAAAGATGAGGAAATTATTAAGAGAATTATCGAATTTTCTGGGACTGACGATGGAGATACGGTAATGGATTTCTTTTCTGGTTCAGCCACGACAGCACATGCGATGTTCCTTGCCAATGCCGATCAGAACAAAAAACGAAAATTCATTCTTGTACAGCTGCCTGAGCTGATTGATGCGGAAAAATCCGGATCGGAGAAAAGTAAGAAAGTAGCTAGAAATGCTGTTGCACTGCTTGATAGCATAAATGCACCCCATAATATATGCGAAATTGGAAAAGAGAGAATAAGGCGAGCTGGGAAAAAAGTTAGAGAAGATACAGGAGACGATCAGGATTATGGATTTAGGGTGTTTAAACTGGATGACAGCAACATGAATGACGTCTACTATGCCGCAGGAGACTACACACAAGATATGTTGTCCATGATGGAAAGTAATATTAAATCA
>CANRJU010000091.1 GCA_947631075.1 uncultured Lachnospiraceae bacterium | reverse complement strand
CAGCCGAGAAAGCCGCCCAGCGCGGAGAAAGCGATCTGAATGCCAGTCCAGATTTGTTTCATTGTCTTGTCCTCCTTAGATATTTTTTCGTATAAAAAGAGCGCCGGACTTTAAAGCCGACGCTCGATCTACCTTGATTTCATTGTCACGGTCAGCCGCCGGAGGGCCGCTCGTCATGGATGTCGACGATTTTCGCCATGTAATAGACCTGACGCAGCGTCCGGGGAAACAGCACGTCCGGGTTGTGGATGAGCAGGTAGAGCCAAGAGGAAGAGACCACGCTCTCCCAGACATGGAACTCCCAGGGGAGCATTCCATAGGTGGCGGTGGTATAGATCACGCCGCCCGTGCTGCCTTCGCAGTCCTGCAGGCGGATACACTCGTCGACATACCGCCTTGCCTCGTCCACCTTGCCCAGCACCAGCGCGAGGGCGGCATAGCCCAGCGTCCCCTCCGACCATACAAGGTCCGGCGCCCCGGCGTAATCCGGCGTTCGGTCGCTGTATGGCCTGAAGCCGGAGAAGGTCCCGGCATCGCTGTAGGCGGTGTTGTAGTAGTCCTTTTCCGTACTCTGCACAATGGGTTTTCCAGAGGTCAGATAGACCTCCTTCGCCGTTTCCAGGCAGGCGAAGGCCGCATCGTCATTGACGATGGAGAAGGCCAGCATTCCCGCCCAGGTGGTGCAGTCCAGCGCCCATGCGCCGTCCACGGAGCGGTTGATGCCCTGGACAAAGCGGCGGTTCTCCCGGTCATAGCATTTCAGATAAAGCTGGTCGCGTACCAGTTCCGCCGCCTCCTTGTACTTCTGGTCTTTCAGCACCAGGGCGCAGCCCTCCAGCGCCTGCAGGCCGGAACACTGATGCTCCACGGAACACCATTCGATCTCGTCCGGGCTGTAGGAATAGTCCTCCATGTTGTAGGTCCCATAGCCGCCGGTCATCAGGCCGTAGCGCGGGTCCTTGGTGTCGGTGACCTGCTTGGAGATCATCCAGTCGCCGCCCTTTTGGATCATGTCCACATAGCTTCGGTCGCCGCTTTCCAGTGTGTAGTAGCAGGCTCCCCACAGGAGCCAGCCGATCGCGCCCAGGCGGACATAGCCGTCAAACAGCTGGCCGATATAGATGTCGTAGGAAAAATTGAAGCTCCCATCGTCGTTCTGCTCATAGGCCATGCGGCCCAGCATCTCTTTGCAGAGGTCGTAATCTCCGCTGGTGGTGAAGACCAGGAGTGCAAGCCCCACATCGTAGGCCCATGTCCGGGAGTTCAGCATATAGCCGTACACACCGAGCGCATTGGAGCCGTCCTTGTTGTACTGCGGATCATCGGCGGGAATCAGGAACGATGCCGGGAGCCGTCCTGTGGTCAGGTTGGCGATGGCGCCGGAGATGCCTACCACGTCGTAGGCAAAGGCGCCTTCCCGCCAGACCTGCTGCATCACCTTGCCGATCTTATGCCCTTGGGCGACCAGGTTGGTGTACCAGACATATCTGCCGCCGCCCACGTTCCAGATACGGCAGGTGTCGTTCAGGTACTCGGCATCGGAATAGCTGTAGAGCCGGACGGTGAAGTAGGAAAAATAGCTGTAGGCGAAACCTCCGTCCTCGGCGGAAACCTCGTCCGCCGCATCGTAGACCAGCCGCTCCGCCGTCATTCCCTCGACGGTAGGCGGAAGCTGCTCCCAATGGCTGGTCAGGTTCCGTGCCAGCCGGAACTCCTTGATCCCTTCGCCCACAGGAAAGTCCAGGGTGTAAGTGATGACTTCCTCCCTGGTCTGCCCGGTGGGTTCGCCGGTCGCCTCGTCGATGATGGGGACGGTGTAGGTCTCCCGGTATTCCATCACGGACTCCCAGGTCCCGTCCGGCTTGAGCGGACAGGTGATGACCTTATAGGTGGCGTCGTGGATCACATACACGTTCACGGCGCAGTTTGCGTAATCGGGGACGTCATGCCAGGTGCCGGACACCTTCCCGGTAAAGGCAAAGTCGAAGTAGCCGGCGGTACCGATGTACTTGGGGAAGACCTGGTCATGGTCCGGCGTCAGGCCGGTGATCTCGCCCCAGACCACGTCGCCGTTGTACTCGTCCCCATAGGGTTCGGCAAAGGTGATCTGGAACTGGAAGTTGTTCACGTCCATCTGCCGCTTGATGAAGGCGAGGGCCTTCTCCGCGGCGTCTGTGTATTTTTGTTCCGGAAAGAGTCCCGCCATCATGTCACCTCCGTCGTTTCAATGCTCTCGTCGGGAACCGTACAGTAGAACACCACCAGTGTGACGGTGTCGGTATTTACCCCGGAAAGCGTAGCCCCCACATAGGCGGAAAAGGCGCTGCCGTCCTTCTTGTTCAGCGTGACCGTTCCTTTGCTGCCGTCGCTGGTATGGATATGGAAATACGGGCGGTCCAGGTAAGCACGGGTGAAATAGAAGGTGCCGTTGCCGATCAGTTCCCCAAACTCGACCGTGTATCGGGAAGTGGTCTGGCGGATATCCTCCACGGAGGTCATCAGTTCATAGAGGGAGTCGTTCAGTGTGGGAAGGTAATCCCCCACGGTGATGCTGACCTCCTTGAAGTTAAAGGGGTTCCAGTCGATGCCCACGACACGGCTGGCGGCATTGATGCGCATGGGCGCGAAGTCGATGGACAGTTCGTCGCCCAGCTGCAATGCGCCCTTGCGGTAGAGGGAAAGAGAGTAGTTGATCGTCCCCTCGGATACGTTGTAGGCGTAGCTGATATCCTTGACCGTCGCCACCTTCATGATATCGATGGGGAGTAGGGAGCCGAGGTGGCTCCGCAGGCCGATGGTAAAGCCGTAGTATTCAATCTCGCACCCGGCGAGGGCGGTAAGCTGCATGACGCAGGCGCGGCGGGTGACTTCCTTGTTGATGCGGAGCGTGACCGGCTCCGCCGCATCCACTTCGCCCACGGTGAACGGGGTGCCGGACAGGAGGATGGCGAGAATGTCCCTCGGTGTGCCGGTCATATCGAAGGACTCCACTTTGTAGCGGTCGTCGTTGAGAAGGTAGGAAACGTGTTCTCCCGCCATCTCGGTATAGCACATCCCGCCGGAGATGGATTTCTTGACCTCCGTGATATGAAAGACCAGCCCGTCCAACTCCAGCAGGTTCTCCACGGTCACGAAATCCTGAGTTTGCCGGGTCAGCAGCTTCACGCTGATCGTACACTCGCCGCTCAGCTTCTGGACGATGGTGCAGGCATTGACCGCTCCGTAGGACTTGATAAGTTCCCCGGAGGTATCGTCCGCATTGCGCTGGTAGAAGTTCAGTGTGGGCTTCTCCGGCACCGTCCGATAAACGGGCCGGATGGTGAGGTCGGACTTCACTTCCTTGAACGGGGCGTTCCAGCACAGGAAGATATGCCCCTGGACACGCTCTGGGGTGGGAGCCGCGGCATCCTCACCATACGCGACCTTCTGCTGCGACAGCACGTCCGTCCCGGCATAGTTTAAGAAGCGGACGGTAAAGGTCTGTGTTTCATAGAGCGGCCAGACGGTCATATCTTCCGTCACATGAGTAATGTCGGCGCTCCAGCCGGTAAAGGTTTCTCCCTCATAGGACTCCGGCTGCGGGGCGAGGGCGGTCGCGTCCCCGCCGCTCTCCACGTCGCAGGTGCCGAGAAGGTCGGAGCGGTCACGGTTCAGAAACCGTACTGTGTAATAGGTCACTCCATCGATTTCTTTTGGCATGGCTGTCTCCTTCCTTACGTTGTTCCGAGGTTGCGCAGGGTGGCGCGCCCCTGCTGGTACTGGATCTGCGAGACAATAGTGGTGATCGTCCTGCCGTCCAGCATGATGGGCTGGTTCAGGTTGACGGTGCTGCCGTTATCCGCATAGCTGCCGCCCGACCCGGTCATCTGGAGGTTGGCGCTCATATCAGGCAGGGCCTTTTTGAAGTCCATGTCCTCCGCCAGTTTCCCGATCTCCTTCGTGATAAGGCCACGGCCCTTTTCAATGCCGGAAGCAAGCCCGGACATGAAGTCCGGCATCCACGATTCGTAATCGGTCAGCGGTCCTTCATCCGGCACCGAGAAGTGCAGGAAGGAGCGGATGGCGTTTGCCACGCTGGAAACGGCGTCCTTGACTTTGCCGATCATGCTGCGGATGCCGTTCACAATGCCGCTGATGATGTCCGCGCCCCAACTGAATGCCGAGGATGCCAGCCCCTTGATGAAGCTGACCGCATTGTTAAATCCGTTCCGAATGCTGTTCACGATATTGCCGACCGTGGTGGTGATCCCATTCCACATGGCTGTGAACGCGGTGGAAACGGCGGTCTTGATACTGTTCACCACGCTGGTGACCGTGTTCTTGATGCCGTTCCAGGCATTGGTGAAGAAGGTCTTGATGGCATTGAAAACAGTGGTCACTGTATTTTGGATGCCGGCCCAGGCGTTTGCCAGGAAAGTGGATACCGCCGTGACCGCCGTGGTAAAGACCTGCTTGATGCCTTCCCACAGCCCCACGAAAAAGCCCTTCAGAGCCGTCCAGATGGCAGTGGCTGTCTGGACAATGGCGTTCCAGGCGGCGGTGAAGAACTCCACGATGGCGTTCCACACGGCGATGGCGACTTCCTTGACATTCTCCCACAGGTCGATCCAGAACTGGCGGAAGCCCTCATTGGTATTCCAGAGATAAATGAAAGCCGCCACCAGGGCGGTGATCGCCGCGATAATGAGGAAGATGGGGTTTGCCAGCATGGTGGCGTTCAAAGCGGCAAACGCGGTCTTGACCGTGTTGATGACTCCGGCGATCTTGGGGACAATGGTCATGATGGTGCCTACCGCCGAGATCACCTTGCCGACCACGATCAGCACGGGGCCGATTGCGGCGGCGAGGAGCGCGACCGTGACAATGACCTTCTTGGTTCCCTCATCCATGCCGTTCAGCCAGTTCACAAAATTCTGAATCCAGCCGACGATGGTGCGCAGGGCGGGCATCAGCAGTTCTCCGAAAGAGATCGCCAGTTCCTCCAGCGCGCTTTTGAGGATGGTCAGCTGTCCGGCGAGGTTGTCCTGCATGGTCGCCGCCATGTCCTCCGCCGTGCCGTCGCAGCTGGCGATGGCGCTACTCAGCTTGGTGATGTCGGCTTCTCCCGCGTTCATCAGGGCGAGGAAGCCGGACATGGCGTTTTTGCCTACCAGAGATTCCGCAGCGGCGGCTTTTTCCGATTCGGTCAGCCCGCTGAAAGCGGAACGGCAGTCTGCAAGAATGGCGCTCAGGTTCCGCATGGAGCCGTCCGCATTGGTGGTGGCGACCGTGACCTCGCCGATGTTCGAGCCGCAGATTTTCACTTCTCCGGCGAGGTTGTTCATGATGGTGCGCAGCGCCGTGCCGGCCTGGGTGGACTTGATCCCCGCGTTTGCCATCAGTCCGATGGCTTCTGCGGTGTCCTCCGCGGAGAAGCCCAGAGCGCCGGCAATCGGCGCGCAGTATTTGAATGTCTCGCCCATCATGGAGACATTGGTATTGGCGTTGCTGGACGCGGCGGCAAGGATATCCGCGAAGTGGCCGGAATCGGCGGCGGTAAGGCCGAAGGCGGTCAGCGCGTCCGTGACAATGTCCGAGGTGGTGGCGAGGTCCTCGCCGCTGGCGGCGGCAAGGTTCATGATGCCCTCGATGCCGGAGAGCATATCCTCTGTTTTCCAGCCGGCCATCGCCATGTAGTTCATGGCTTCCGCCGCCTCGGACGCGGAGAACTTGGTCTTGGAACCCATCTCGCGGGCCTTGTCCCGCAGGGCATCCAGGTCGCTCCCCGTTGCGCCGGAAACCGCCGCCACCTGGCTCATGGCGGTATCGAAGTCGGCGGCGGTCTTGACAGCTGCGGCGCCAAGGCCGGTGACAGCGGCAGTGACGGGCAGGAACTTCTGACCGACCGAGGAGATGTTGTCGCCGATGCCCTTCAGCTTTTCCCCGGTGGCGGCGATCTTCTGCACCGCCGTAGCGGACTGGTTGGCCTGCTCCTCCAGCCGGCGGAGTTCATTTTCCGTTTCGATGATCTCACGCTGGAGGGCGTCATACTGTTCCTGAGAGATCTCGCCGTTTGCCAGAGCGGTGTTTGCCTGCTCGGCGGCGGTTTTCAGGGTGTCCAGCTTTTCCTTGGTTTCCTTGACCGCATCCCCCAGCAGCTTATGTTTCTGCGCCAGGAGTTCGGTGTTCCCAGGGTCCAGCTTCAGCAGTTTCTCGACATCCTTCAGCTGGGACTGGGTATTCTTGATTTGCGTGTTGACGCCTTTCAGCGCAGTCTGGAGTTTGGTAGTGTCGCCGCCAATCTCAACCGTGATCCCCTTGATTCTGTTTGCCATGACGGACACCTCCCCTCCCAATGGCATGGAAAAAGCCCGGCGCTGACCGGGCCTTAGAACTTATCAAAATCCTCCTGAGTAGCGAGTGTGGCATATTTGTACTCGTCGTTCCTGCTCTCCGCGTACATATCGTTGACCATGCCAATGGTGAGAAGGTCAAGGTCGCGGATGGAGAGTCCAAGCTGTACGCAGCGGAGCAGGAACAGCGGCGTTGTCATTTCGCGTTCCGTCGGGCGAAGTTTTTTTTAGACTCGACCTCTGTCTGTACGTTCAGCCCCCACAGTTCGATGAGCTTCGGCAGCACCTGGTAGATCGAGAAGGTGTTGAACTCATCCAGCCATTCCTCCGGGGAGTCCGGGATGGAGGGGTCGGCGTGCTTCGCCATGATGTAGGCGATGTTCTCGAACATCTCCAGGGAGAACATATCCAGGCTGGAAGCGTCCTCGGTGCTGTCGCCCAGGCTGCGTTCCAGCGCCTTGAGGTCCTTGTAGATGTCTCGGTGGAACTTCATGCGGTAGATGCGGGGAATGGCGGCGGAGGCGCGGAAAGGCACCTGCCTGCCGTCGATCTCGATGTTCTGCTTCATGCTCATGCTTTATCCACCGCCTTTCCGTCGGCCTTGGCGACCTGCGCCACGGGAGCGCCCGTCTTGCGGAGCGCCACGGCTTCGGATGCGTTGGCCGGCATATATACCTTCGTGTACCAGTCCTTGTACGCTTCCTCCGTGGTCTCATCGGAAGTCCTGGCCTTCACATAGCCGCCCTCCAGCGGGGAGGCGGTGATCGCCAGGGTCTCGGTCTGCACCTCGATCTCCTCCTCGTTGGTGGAGGACTCGATGGTGGGACGGGCGGCGGAGCAGTTATACAGCACATGGCGGATCTTCTTCACGTCGCCGTCGAACTCGAACAGCAGGGCGAACCGCTCGGTCTCCACGCTGGCGTCCTCGACCAGCACCTTGTTTTCATCCAGGGACTCCTTCAGCACATCGGTGCGGAAGCTGTCCGGCACCATCGCCAGTTCGAGGTCGCCCTCGTAGCCCATGTTGTTGGAGATGGTGTAGTAGGCGTAACCGTCCGCATAAAAGATGGACGGCTCACCGTTGGGGTCCAGGGACAGGGAGACGGCGCCCGGCATCGGCACAGGAGCGCCATACTCGACGCCGCCGTCCTCCCCGGTCGTGAGCAGCGCATAGTGTACGTTGCAGATATTGAATTTGACCTTGTTTTTCTTCTGGCTCATTGCAAACCCTCCGTTTCAAATCGGTATAGGACCTCGTACAGCTTTTCGCTGTCGATCCATGTTTCGGACTTCTCATAAAAAATGCCGTGCCGGTCCAGCACAGCCTCCACAGCCTGTTCCGCCGACACGTCCTTGATATCGGTGTACAGTTCCACCCGTACCTCGCTGATCTTGTAGTAGACCCTCCCGTCGGCGGCGAAGTTATCGCTGCCGGGCAGGAGGAAGCAGAGGAAGGGCGGGTCCGGGGATTCCCCCTCGGCAAAGTGGTCATAGGCATACGGTATGCCCATTTCCTTCATCAGTTCCATCAGTTCATCCATGGCTAACCTCCCAGCGCCTTCCGGATCTCCTTTTCGAGTTCCTGGACGGCTTTTTCTTCGGCGGGAGCGATATGCGCCCTTCCGGCGACACGTCCGCCGCCGCGTTTGGCGTGGCCAAACTCCAGCAGGTGCGCCAGCTGATAGCGGTTTCTGGAATGCACGACGAGTTCCATGGAAGTGGAGGTCTCGCGGACATTCTTGACCGTCCAGCTTTTGGCGTAAGCGCCGGTGTTCTTCGGTGCGTTTGCCTGGATATCTTTGCGGACGGACGCTCCGGTCTTTTTGACCGCCGCTTTCATGCTGTCGGCGGCAAGGTCGGCGTATTCGGTAAGGCCCTTCATGACCTCGGCGGCAAGGCCGTCGATCTTGACTCTGTCCGACATATCACCGCCTCACTTTCCTGCAGTAGAATTTCAGGCTCTTTTTCTTGAGGTTCATGTGGTCGATGGAAATGATATCGAACAGTTCCCCCTCAAAGGCGATACGGTAGCCTGTGGTCGTGACCGGGCGCAGTGCGGCGCACCAGCGGACGGTAAAGCTGGCGTCGCCGTGGTCTACGGTCGTGCCGGCCTGTTCCTGTTCCGTCATGTTGGCGTTCTCACCGCCCAGGGTGGCGTGGCAGGAATAGTAATCCCGCCACGCCGTCCGGTGGTTGCCCACGGCATCCACCGTCACATCGTTCTTTTGGAAGGTGATCCGCGCATTCAGCAGAGCGATCTCCATCAGAAGCCCTCCTTTCGGATACCGAACAGAAGGGCGCGGAGCGTGAGCGTCAGAGCGTGGTGGTCGGCTTCTTCCCGGTGTTCATACAGATAGGCGGCGGCATACATGACGGCGGCTTTTGCATTCGCGTCCTCCGCCAGCTGCTCCGCGCTGTCCACACGGGCGACATCCGCGCAGAGACGCTCCGCCGCGGAGAGCAGGTGCCGGATGAGTTCGTCATCCTCACCGTAATCCACCCGCAGATAGTTTTTCATTTCTTCCAGTGACACGAGCATC
>CANRJU010000090.1 GCA_947631075.1 uncultured Lachnospiraceae bacterium | reverse complement strand
ATAATATTCTGCAATCAAATTTACGATTTGCGGAACGAGAAGCACAAGCATTGCTTCAAATTTATTTTTTTCCATTATAATTCTCCCTCCGGTATGGTCCCGATAAATTTCAGAAACCCCAGTGCCCTTTCCGATGTCAACACCAACCTCATCCATTGTGTAGGTCTTGCCAGATTTTAAAGAATCCACGCCCTTTTTCAGTTCTATATCCAATTCTTCCCGGCTCATATTCCCGATTGCCGTAGGCGCAGTTTGAGTCTGCGACAGGCGGAGGTTAAACGGAAGGTCCCTGTTCAAAGAGCGCCTGATTTTTTCCTGCCCCATATATCATTTCCTCCAGCCATCTTTATTACTGCCGGTTTCATAACTCAATGGAGAAATATGAGGGTACTCATCAACAGAACTTTGATGTTTTAACGCCCATGCCTTTTGAGGGACATAAAGCAGGGATTCAAACTCCATGTTCCACACATTTTCTTCCGTTCCCTGTTTGACTTTTTCATAATAAGCCGGCCCGTTTATCAAAGCAACACATCTGGAATATAAAAATGTATCATCACACATCTGCGAGTCAACCTTTTCACATTGTTCCGCTAGTTTTTCCGTATCCAGGTGGTATAACAGCTCCGTCATTAAATCATCAAATTCAAAAATAATATGGTCACTCTGCTCCGAGAGATATTTAATAACTGGTTTGAGTACCTTGTCATCATCGCCTTCTTTTTTCCAATCACACAACTCCATTGTAGTCCAAAAGAAATCGTATTTTTCACTCATAATGTTTCTGCGCCCCCTAAAAATACCGAATTTGTTTTATTAACATAATGCCAACCGCATTATCCATTGTTGCGGTGTCAGCGTAAAAGCATTATCCCCCGACTCTGCTTTAAACCTATCGAATTCGATAGGTTTAAAATTGGGATTATGAATCTGCTCCCATAACCCCAGATATCGTGGAATAGTTACGCATCCAGTTTGCCACCACGATAAAAGCGTATCTAGATAATTCATAATCCAATATAGGTTTTTGACTTGCACCAGCTTTTACGATTTTCCTGACCTCAGGAAAATCGTAAACAACATCATGTCCAGAATTTTCGCAGGCAATCATTGCTCTTTTAATAACTTTCAGAAAATTTTCCCATTTTGTATATTCAAGTGCCATACCTAATTGTCTTGCACTCCAATATTCTGTGCCATCTTCCCGAATTTCTTTTATGTTTTCAAATCTTTTGTATTCATCTGCAATTAAATCACTCATTATTACCTCCCGTACAATCTTAAACAAGCTTTCTACTTTTAATCCTTTTCATTATAGTATGCTAAAAATGTAGCAAAGTCAATATATAATCCTATAAAATAAATCATTTTACCGCACATCTCTAAACAAGGTTTTCATGTGTTCCTCCGTAATTTACGGAACATTGCCCTGTCTATCATAATGTCCTCCATATCTCTCAAAGCATATCCACCAAAATATCCCCTACAAGATAAAGCCTTCCTTGACCGGAGAGTTTCACCCTGTCACCTGCCCGTTCACAAATCACCGTTCCGCCCCGTTTAGAAAGATTTCGACTGATGATGCGTTCTTTTTTCAATCTGTCCTGCCAAAACGGCAGCAATGTCGTGTGCATTGAACCGCAGACCGGATCTTCGTTGATATTCACCTTGGGCCAGAAAGCGCGTGCCACAATATCATATTCCGGGGCACTGCTTTTTGCCGTGACATAACAGGAAAGCCCTATGGGGAAATCTTTTATTTTCTGAAAATCCGGCGTAAGCTCCGCCACCGTTTTGTCCGAATCAAACAGCATCAGCAAGTCCCGGTCGGTTTTCCAGACCTCACTTGGAATTGCCCCTAGCGCCTCACCCATATAGTCGGCGTATTCATAAGGCACGGGAGGATTTGCCGGAAAATCCATGGTAAGCGTTTCTCCCTGTTTCTCTACGACAAGATGATGTCCACACATGAGCGCATTAAAATGAATCACGCTTTCTTCCTGCTCATAAAAACGGAAAAGAATATATGCAGAGCCAAAGGTACAGTGCCCACACAGATCAATTTCATCTACCGGCGTAAACCATCGGATACCGTAAGTACAGGGAGATTCCGACTCCTTTACCACAAAGCCTGTTTCCGACAGATTGTTCTGCGCCGCAATCTTCTTCATCAATTCCGGTTCAATCCATTGTTCCAGCACGCACACGCCCGCAGGATTTCCCTCAAACTGCTTGTCCGCAAAAGCGTTTGCTACATAATATTTCATAAAAATTCCCTTTCCTTCACATTGGTTTCCTTTTAGTTATTAAAAAATTATTTCTTTATTTGTCTATTACTTTAGCAGAGTCAAAAGTTCCCCTATCCTGTCAATTATAATCTCATCACCATAGTGTCTATTTTTATAAAAAGCATAATAACCGCCATAAATAGTGTATGTCAATTTGATATTCTGCGCCATGTCATTTTTAAACTGGGGATAGAGCTCATAGATTGATTTTTTCAGAGCTGTTTCTATTCTTTCAATCAAAAGCCCACTCCTATTTCCAGAAAACAGGGTATCGATCAAAGGCCCTTTTGCAAGACATCCTTCAAATAATTCACGGGTGAAGGCCGCTGGATTTTCTATAACATTTTCGGGATGCCTGATCTCATTCATGAGGGATGCGACAAGCTCATCTTCCAACTGCTCCGACAAATCATAAATATCCTGATAGTGCGTATAAAAGGTCGATTTGTTAATCTGCGCCGTCTCACACAATTCTTTTACCGTTATTTTTTCTAATTCTTTTTTTGAACGCAATTCAAGAAATGCGTTTATAATAGAGCTTTTTGTTTTTTTAATTCTTAAATCCATATCATTCTCTCCGACATTTTAACAGATTCGTTGGTTATCCGACCTTTTTGTTGTCTTGTTGGTCGAAATAAGCACAATTTTTTGTTAAAGTAATTATAGCGCAAAAAACAACTGCTGTCTATTATTAAAGAGGAAAGGAGAAAAAAATATGGATTATTATAGTTTTTACACAGGTAAAGAATTTGAAGCCTATCAGTATTTAGGAGCGCATATTTCTAAAACAGGAGTAACTTTTCGTACTTTTGCTCCTGCCGCAAGCCATATCTCTGTAATAGGAGATTTTAACCAGTGGCAGGAAACCCCCATGAATAAAATATATGACGGAAATTTTTGGGAGTGTCATATAGACGAGGCTCGAAACGACATGCGCTACAAATATCGCATTTATACAAAAGACGGAAGCTTTGTCGATCATGTTGATCCCTATGCCTTTTACTCCGCAGCTTTTCCTGATGTGTCGTCTGTCACATATGATCTTTCAAAATACACATTTAGCGATGAAGACTGGATGAGGACCAGAAAAAAATGCGCGGACGGAGCAATCAACATTTACGAACTGCACTTTGGTTCATGGAAACAGAAAAAACGCAGTTGCTATTCTTACGCCGAATTAGCTGATCTTCTAATACCTTACTTGAAAGAAAATGCCTATAACTTTGTGGAAATCATGCCGCTTTCGGAATACCCCTGTGATAATTCATGGGGATATCAGGCAACAGGTTTTTTCAGTCCCACCTCGCGATATGGCAGACCGGATGAACTGAAGAAATTTGTCAACCAGTGCCACATAAACGGAATTGGCGTCATACTAGATTTTGTCCCTGTCCATTTTGCGCTTGACGATTATGCGCTGAAAAATTATGATGGAACACCTCTATATGAATATCCTCATTCCAGTATTGGATACAACGAATGGGGAAGCTGTAATTTTATGCACTCCAGAGGAGAGGTGTGCAGCTTTCTACAATCCTCTGCCTATTACTGGTTACATGAATTTCATTTTGACGGCCTGCGTGTAGATGCGGTCGGGAACCTTATTTACTGGCAGGGAAATAAGTCAAGAGGTGAAAACAAGTCGGCAATCCGCTTTTTGCAGAATATGAATATGGGATTAAAAGAACGAATAAATGACATTTTACTATTTGCAGAAGATTCAAGTGATTACCCCGGCGTTACACATCCTGTAGAAAAGAACGGTTTAGGATTTGACTTTAAATGGGATATGGGCTGGATGAACGATACATTATCCTATTTTCAGTCTTTACCGGAAGAACGGACAGATAAATATCATAACATTACATTCTCCATGATGTATTTTTATGATGAACATTATATTCTCCCCCTGTCCCATGATGAAGTAGTGCATGGAAAAGCTACAATCGTTCAAAAAATGAGCGGGGATTATCAACAGAAATTCCCACAGGCAAAGGCGCTATATTTATATATGTACGCCCATCCTGGGAAGAAACTTAATTTTATGGGAAATGAATGGGGACAGCTTCGGGAATGGGATGAACGCAAGGAACAGGACTGGGATCTGTTGAAATATCCAATACATGATTCATTCCACCACTTCATGGCAGATTTAAACCATATCTATCTCTCTTATCCGGCCTTGTCAAAACTAGACTATTCCAGGGACGGATTTTTATGGATTGACTGTAAACAGGAAAAAAATTGTGTTTATGTGTTCGAACGCAAAGATAAAACACAAAGAATATTAGTGTTGCTCAATTTTTCCAACAAAAAACAGACTTTCTGCTATCAAACGGCACAGCCCCAGCAATATAAATTACTTATTGCAAGCGATATGGAATGTTATGGAGGAAAACGCAAGTACGAAAAAACAGAATTGGAATTTGAAAAGAAACAAATAGTCTTTACACTTTCGCCCTTTGCGGGAATGTATTACCTTGTGAAAGCAAATGAAAAATAATACTCTCCGCTTTCACTTTACATTTTTCCCTTATGGATATATAATAAAAAGAGCAGATGGAACCATTGACGATACGGATCAAGTCCGTATTATACACGGCTTGGCAGGAGGAGCGCATGATTGATTTAGAAAAACTGAATCTCATATTGGAAGGATACAAGGCTTACTTTCCGAGCCACTGGGATGATGAAAAATATAAGTGGGAGGCTATCAAGCATTTCCAGGATCACTGGAATATTGATGCAGAAAATTTTGGTGAGATGTTCAAGCAGGCTACTGACAAGACCTCTAACCTGTTGGCATCCGGTTATGCTTATCCGCGCGGCATGATAATAAACTTTGCCAAAGCGGATGATGGAGCAACAAGGACAATGTTTCGGAATTTATTTGATGAATCCCAGGATTTGGCAGCAAGGGTAGATGCATTCCAGACAGCATCCGAAGAACTACGGTCAAAATATGATGATGGTACTTGGAGAAACCACTATCAGAATACGAATGCCATCAGTACTTACCTCTGGCTTCGGTATCCAGATAAGTATTATATCTACAAGTATGAGCTGTTCCGCGCGGCTGCGAGAGAATTGTCATCCGATTACATGCCGAAGAAAAATGGATCCGTAGAGACTTTGATTGGTGGATTTCAGATGTATGACGAAATCTGTGAAGCAATAAAAGCCGATTCCGAAATTGTCGAGCTTTTTAAGAATGGAATAACAAAAAGCTGCTATCCTGATTCAGAACTTAAGACTGCCACTATGGATATCGGGTTTTATCTTGCCCGGTTTTATCTGGGTACACAGAATGCTGAGAAAGACAAGAATGAATGGTTTCCGAAACCAGAGGACTACACGCCAGAACTTAGTGTTGAGGACTGGGTTGAGTTGTTGAATGATAGCTCTGTATTTACCGGAAGCAGTCTGAAAATCGTTAAAAGATTAAAGGATTATGGTGGAGCGGCTACATGTAAACAGCTTTCCGTTAAGTATGGTGAGAATTTGAATTTTTATAATAATGGATCACAGTCGCTTGCTAAGAGAGTCGCCGAGAAAACGGGCTGTCCAGTTATGATCAAAGATACAGAGAATTCACGTTGGTGGCCGATTCTCTATGTCGGAAAAGAAGCTGACAGCTCAACAGATGGAGTATATATATGGAAACTGCGTGATGAGCTATCAGAGGCTTTGGAGAAGGTTAATCTGAGCGAGATTCCTCTGTATGTAGATGATACTCCTGCAATATGGAAGATCAGTCACGGGTCGATATCGGAAAATAACCGATCAATATTTGAAGACCGAAAAGTGGCGGTTGTTCATAGCAGAACAAAAGCAAAGGCTGTTTCAAAGGTCTCTCAGGGTGAGAGTTTTATGGACAGCATAAAAAAAGGCGATTATTTCTATTTGTGTTACGGAAACAGCATCCGAATCCTAGGGCAGTTTACATCTGATAAACCGGTGCTTAATCTGGAGATGAAAGACGGTTGGTATGAAAGATCCTATCGTGTTATTGCCGAATCAAAGGATACTTCTGCATATAAGGGTATCCAGAAATGGTGGTCGCCAAATGATAACTCTACCTGTATCAAAGTTGATAATGATGACCAGAAATTATTTGAAGAAGCCGTTCTCGTTCCTTATTTTGATATGACATTAAACAAGCTGTTTGGAGATGCCGATCAAAAACAAGGCTATTGGTGGCTGACAGCTAATCCGAAAATCTGGAGTTTCGCGGATCTAAAGGTCGGTGAAGAGCAAAGTTATACGTTGTATAACGAAAATGGTCATAAAAGGCGGATATTCCAGAATTTCCTTGATGCAAAAGTCGGCGACATTGTCATCGGATATGAAGCCAATCCTGTAAAGAAGGTTGTAGCGCTTGCCAAGATCACGCAGGCCAACGATGGAAAGTCTGTCTATTTTGAAAAAACAGAAGGACTGGCGTCACCTGTCGAATATTTGGATCTGAAAGCTTGTTCTGAACTTGAAAAGATGGAGTTCTTTGTGCAGCCAAACGGAAGCTTGTTCAAGCTTACTAAGGGTGAATTTGATTTCATCATGGATATTATTCGTGACGATAATCCGCTGAAACAGGCTGATGCACCAATACAGAAATACACAAAGGAAAATTTTCTCAATAAGGTTTATATGACCGAGGAGCGCTACGACGTACTGGAAGCGCTTCTCAGAAACAAGAAGAACCTTATTCTTCAGGGTGCGCCCGGTGTAGGAAAGACCTTTACAGCGAAAAAGCTGGCATATGCCATGATGGGAGAAATGGATGATTCACGTATAGAAATGGTTCAGTTCCACCAGAACTATTCCTACGAGGATTTCATCATGGGCTATCGGCCGGATGGGACTGATTTCAAGCTCACAGATGGTATCTTCTACAGGTTCTGCCAGACAGCTGCGAATCATCCCGATAAGGAATTTTTCTTTATTATCGATGAAATCAACCGAGGAAATATGAGTAAGATTTTCGGTGAACTGCTGATGCTGATTGAAAAGGATTATCGTGGAACCAAGGCAACACTGGCCTATAGCGGCATGCCATTTTCTGTGCCGGAGAATCTCTTTATCATCGGCATGATGAACACTGCCGATCGAAGCCTGGCAATGATTGACTATGCGCTCAGGAGAAGATTCAGCTTTTTTGAGATAGAACCGGGTTTCAATTCAGAGGGATTCACTAAATATCAGAATGGATTTGCAAATGAAACCTTCAATGCTTTGATTGATCAGATCAAGGCACTGAATAAAGAGATAACAGATGATAAATCACTTGGACGAGGATTCCAGATCGGACACAGCTATTTCTGTGGAAGAGAGGAAACGGGCTGCACCGATGAGTGGATGCGTTCAGTTGTGGAATTTGATATTTTACCTATGCTTGGAGAGTACTGGTTTGATGAGCCCGACAAGCTTTCCAGATGGGAAAAGAATTTGCGTGGAGTGTTTGATGATTAAGGATAAAAGCATATTTATCAAAAATATTTATTATATGCTTTCCTATGCATTTCAGATTCTGAAACAGTCAAATTATGATGAGATTGCTTCGGAGAAGTTTGACAATGCACAGGACCTTTTTGCTGCAATTCTTAGTAAGGGTATCGCACAACAGTTAAAACAAGGGCTATACCGCGAATATATTACAAAGAATGAAACACTCTCTGTCATGCGTGGTAAACTTGACTTGCCGAAAACCATGCGGAACAGGATTCAACGTAAACAGAACCTGACTTGTGAGTTCGATGAGCTGTCAGAGAATAATCTGCTAAATCAGATTCTGAAAACCACAATTCATTTCCTTCTTATTGATGATGGTGTTGACTTTGAGCGAAAAGTTACATTAAAGAAACTGCTGGTTTTTTTTGATGGAATAGAGCAGCTTGACCCTTCAGAAATATCATGGAGATGCATTCATTATCAGCGAAATAACAAGAATTATGAGCTTCTGATAAATGTCTGCTACTTTGTTTTAGATGGAATGCTTCAGACCACCGAAAAGGGTGAATACAAAATGGCAGCGTTTTCCGATAATCATATGGCAAGACTCTATGAGAAGTTTATTCTTGAATATTATCATCAACGCCATACATATCTCTCAGAGGTTAAGACCGGACAGGTGAAGTGGAATCTCGTAGGGGAAAACAGCGAGTCTATGATCCGATTTCTCCCTGTTATGCAGACAGATATTATGTTGCGATTGAAAGAGAAAATTCTGATCATAGATGCAAAGTACTATGGGCGGACTTTACAGAAGCAATTTGACAAGTATTCGCTACATTCCGGTAATGTTTATCAGATATTCACTTATGTTAAAAATCAGGATAAGTACAATATCGGAAATGTAGCAGGAATCCTCCTGTATGCTAAGACAGATGAGGATATTACGCCGGATTGTATGTTTGACATGGGTGGAAATCAGATTGGTGCAAAGACACTGGATCTAAATAGGGAATTTCCGCTGATTGCAGCTCAGCTGGATAAGCTGGCAGAGGATTTCTTTGGTATTAAAATGCCTTGTAAAAAAGAGCTGAGTTGAATCGATAAAGACTTAACGGTATCCCAGTTTGATCGACAGAACATTTTGAACAATGATTTTGTCATTACTGAGATTCAAAAGTCAAATTGCAACATTTTACGGCATTAAATCGTTTTATATTTAGAAGCAATAAACAATGTCAGGATACAACGGCTTTGACGGCGTCAGAGCATGATATCCGGTAAGGAGGGTGAAGCATATGAAGAAAAGATGGCTTGGAATTAT
>CANRJU010000089.1 GCA_947631075.1 uncultured Lachnospiraceae bacterium | reverse complement strand
TACGAGACGACAGGGGGACTGGATACCGTGGCGGTCCGGATGCCGTCCCACGAGGGGGCGAGGGAGCTGATTCGCAGGGCGGGAGTTCCGGTGGCGGCGCCCAGCGCCAACACGTCCGGGAGGCCGAGTCCTACCTGTGCGGAACATGTGAGAGAAGATCTCGCGGGAAAGATTGACATGATTATCGATGGAGGCAGCGTCGGAATCGGGCTGGAATCCACGATTATTGATATGACAGAGGAAGTTCCGGTCATTCTGCGGCCGGGGCATATTACCGAGGCCATGATTCGGGAGGTTATCGGTGAGGTGCGGATGGATCCGGGACTGGTAGCGCAGCAGGAAATTCGGCAAGAATCCGCGCAGCTCTCGGACGAGTATAGACGGCATCGAAACGAAGGCGGACAGCTCCAGAATGGAGACATTGCATTACACCCTAAGGCGCCGGGGATGAAGTACCGGCACTACGCGCCGAAAGGAACAATGACGGTATACGAGGGGCCTATAGAGCGGGTGATTGCCCGGATTAACGAGTTGGCGGCCGGTCTGCCCGCGGACAAGGTGGGGATTCTGGCGACGGACGAGACGAGGGACAAGTACCCCCGCGGACAAGTGGTGTCCGTGGGTTCGAGAGAGAAGCGCACCATTGAGCAAGGGCTGTTTGGCGCGCTCAGGAGATTTGACGAGCTGGGAGTGGAGTTTATTTTTTCCGAGAGTTTTTTCGGGGAGGACAGAGGCGAGGCCATTATGAACCGTCTGCTGAAAGCGGCGGGCCAGCGCGTCGAGCATCTTCCTTCCTGACAGTTCGGAATGGAGATGAAGTGCATGTACGACAAAGTGATTTTTGTGTGCAAGGAAAATGTCTCTTTGAGCCCTATGGCGGAGTGGATCATGAAAAGTATTTTGATGGACAAGTCGAAGAAAATCTGTTCCCGCGGGCTGGTGGTGCTTTTTCCGGAGCCCTACAACAAAAAGGTGCTGGATCTGCTCATGCTCCACGGGATTCCCTGCGAGGAAAAGGTGTCGGAGGAGTTTGATCCGGCCGAGGTGGATGAGAGGACGATTATCATTACCATGAATTTTACGGAAAAGGTGAAGCTAGTGGAGGACTTCGGGCTGGAGCAGGTATATACGCTGACGGAGTTTGTGGACGAGGAGGACGACGTGACGGATCCTTATGGCGGCGACGAGGAGGCCTACGAGGAGTGCTATGTGGAGATGAAGGCCTTATTGTATAAAGCAAAAAGAAAATTGAATTGGAGGTAAGGGTTTATGATCGCATTGGGAAGTGACCAGGCAGGTTACGAATTGAAACAGGTTATTATGAAGCATCTGGAGGACCGGGGGCTGGAGTACAAGGATTACGGCAGCTACAGCGCGGATCCGGTGGATTATCCGATTTACGGCAAAAAGGTTGCTCACGCCGTGGCGGACGGGGAGTGCGACAAGGGGATTCTGATCTGCGGCACCGGAATCGGCATTTCCATCGCGGCCAATAAGGTCAAGGGAATCCGGGCGGCGCTCTGCAGCGACTGCTTTAGCGCCGAGGCTACCAGACTGCACAACGACGCCAATATTCTTGCGTTCGGCGCCCGCGTCGTGGGACCGGGACTGGCGGAGAAGATTGTAGATACATTTCTCGACACGGAGTTTTCCGGCGCGGAGAGACATAAGCGGCGCGTGGATATGATAGAAGAGTAGATTTCTGACAGGGAAAAAATTGCATTTTAAGGTAAAAATTTCCTTTCTAGGGGAAAAAATTTCCTTAGCAGGAAATTCATAGTTGAGATAAGCACAGAAGGAAGGCAGCAGGATGTTAGGATTTATAGGTTGCGGCAACATGGCGCAGGCGATGCTGGGAGGGATTCTCGGCAAGGGGCTGTACGCGCCGGACGAGGTGATTGTTTCCCGCCGGAGCGGGGACGCCCTGGAGAAGATCAGGGAGCAGCTTCAGGTCAGGGTGACCACGGACAACAGGGAAGTGGCGAGAGCGGCGGACGTGCTCGTGCTGGCGGTGAAGCCGGGGCAGTTCGCGGATGTGATCGGGGAAATCGCGCCCGAGGTCCGCGAGGATGCGCTGATTATCTCCATAGCCGCGGGACAGACCATAGCGAATATTGAAAATCTATTTGGAAAACAGATAAAATTGGTGAGGACCATGCCCAACACGCCGGCGCTCGTCATGGCCGGCGCGACTGGCATGTGCTTTAACGCGCATGTGACGCCGGAGGAAAAAGAGCGGGCGATTCAGATTTTTGAGAGCTTTGGCGTAGTGGCGGTGGTGCCGGAGAGCCAGATTAACACGGTCATAGGCGTCAGCGGCAGCTCGCCCGCCTACGTGTTTATGTTTATCGAGGCGATGGCGGACGCGGCGGTGGCGGACGGTATGCCGAGAGCGCAGGCCTACCAGCTTGCGGCGCAGTCGGTCCTCGGCAGCGCCAAAATGGTGCTGGAGACCGGCAGGCACCCCGGCGAGCTCAAGGATATGGTGTGCTCTCCGGGCGGGACGACCATCGAGGCGGTGCGAGTCTTAGAGGAAAAGGGATTTCGCAGCGCCGTCATAGAGGGCCAGATGGCATGTGTGAAAAAAGCAGGGGAAATGTAGGATAGTATAAAACAAGTCGCGCAGAAATGTAGGTTTATATGAGAAAAAGGGACGAGAAAAAAGATCGCAGAGAAATTATAAAGGCGCTTTCTATGGTGCTTCAGATCGGACTGGCCATGATGACCTGCATGGGAATTAGCCTGGCCATCGGATATTATATCGACCGGCTGACCGGCTTTAAATACGGCGTGCTCATTATGCTGTTTGTCGGTATTCTGGCGGCTTTCCGCAGTCTGTTTATTCTGACCGGGCGCATCGGCCCGGACGGTAAAAAGACAGCGCCGAATGAGGAAAAACATGAAGACAGCGAAAACTAGCTTGTGGGAAGTGATAGCCGGAATCTGGATTCTGGCGGCCGTGGTCACCGCGGTGTCGTTGATGGGGATTTCCCATCCCGTCCCCTATGTCCTGGGGGAGATAGCGGGGAGCCTTGCGGCCATGCTGCTCATGCTCGAGCTGTACCACAGCGTGGATGTGGAGTTAGACCTGCCGGAAAAGAGGGCGGTGAGCCACTCCAGGCTTCACGCGATCCTGCGCAGCTGCGTAGAGCTTGCGTTGCTCGTCGCCGCCTTTTTCGCGGCGGAGTGGATTTCCCCGTACACCGTTCTAATCGGGCTTTTGGGGCGCAAGTTCGGGACGCTTTTGGTCCCGCTCATGGAGCGGATTCGCCGCCGTGGGAAGGACGAGTGACGCGGCGCGGCTAATTATTTTAAGATAATCACGCGGCTTTTAGGAAAGCTGCCTGATCAATTTTGATAATCACGCGGAACCTTATGGGAGCCGCCTGGTATAAATCTAGGAAAGGAGAGTGAATGCGTGGAGAAATCAAACCAGCCGGATTTTTATATCCACTACTATAAAGAAGTGTCCATCGGCAATTTTCATTTTCACATCACGACCAGCCACGTCTGTCTGGCCATTGTGTTTATCGTGATTGTCGCCTTTGCCATTGTGGTGAACCGCAAAATTAAAAAAGCGGATCCCGCCAAGGCGCCGACGGGACTTCTCAACGTAGTGGAGCTTCTGGTGGAAACACTGGACAATCTGGTCGTTGACAATATGGGAAAATTGCTTGCTCCGAAGTTTCAGAATTACATCGGGGCGCTGTTCATGCTGATCCTGACATGCAACCTTTCGGGGCTGTTCGGACTCAGGCCGCCCACGGCGGATTTTGGCATCACGCTGCCGCTGGCGCTGATCACCTTCGTGATGATTCAGTATCAGGGCATCAAGTACCAGAAGATGGGCAAGCTCAAGGGACTGTTTGAGCCGATTTTCCTGTTTTTCCCGGTCAACCTGATCAGCGAGTTCGCAACGCCGATTTCCATGTCCCTGCGTCTGTTCGCCAACATCTTGTCGGGCACGATGATGATGACGCTGATCTATGGACTCATCGGAAAATTCGCAATCATCTGGCCGGCGGCACTTCACGCCTATATGGATGTGTTTGCCGGAGCACTGCAGGCATATGTATTTGCCATGCTGACGATGGTATTCATCTCGAATGCCGCGGCAGTGGAGGACTAAGTAAAAAATATTTTAATTATTCAGGAGGAATTGAATTATGGAAATGACAGAGGCTATTATTCGTGCAGCATCAGCAATCGGAGCAGGTTTGGCGGTAATCGCCGGTATCGGACCTGGTATTGGACAGGGTATTGCGGCAGGACACGGCGCAGCGGCAGTAGGGCGCAATCCGGGGGCAAGAGGCGAGATTATGTCTACCATGCTTTTGGGACAGGCCGTTGCCGAGACAACCGGTCTGTATGGTCTGGCAGTTGCCATGATCCTGTTATTCGCAAATCCACTTATCTGATGGGATCCATCCGCAGAATATGTGAGAAAGGAGGATTCGTAAGTGGACGTAAACAGAATATTTGGGCTCGATCCGCAGACGTTAGCGGACACCTGCATAACCCTGGTCGCCATGCTGGTACTCTTTATCCTGTTGTCCTATCTGCTCTTTAACCCGGCGAGAAAGCTGATCCAAAAGAGAAAAGAGCTGATTCAGGCGCAGTTAAATGAGGCGGAGGACACGAGGAAACAGGCCATTGCCATGAAGCAGGATTATGACGGCAGGCTCGCCCAGGTGGAAGAGGAGAGCGCCGCGCTTCTGACGGAGGCCAGAAAGAAAGCAAAGGCGAGAGAAAATGAAATCGTGGCAGAGGCCAATGAGGAGGCCCACCGCATTATCCAGCGCGCGGAGAAGGAAGTGGCGCTTGAGAAGGACAAAGTCAGGGATGAGATGAAACAGGAAATGGTTCAGGTGGCATCTCTGATGGCGGGACGCTTTGTGGCAGAGTCTATGGATGAGGCCACACAGGCCAGGCTGATCGACGAGACCTTGAAGGAAATGGGTGATGAGACATGGCAAAATTAGTTTCTAAAGTATATGGAGACGCCCTGTTTTCCCTGGCGGTTGAGGAGGGCAGGCTGGACCAGATCTGGGACGAGACGGCGCTTGTTCGGGAGACGCTGCGCGAAAATCCCGATTTTATCGCGGTGATCTGCCACCCCGAGATGTCCGGAGAGAAAAAGATCTCCGCTCTGAACAGCGTGTTTCAGGGAAAATTGTCCGACGAGAGCATGGGGTTTCTGAACGTGCTGGTGAAAAAAGGACGGTTCGGCGAAATTTTGCCGGTGCTCGACTATTTTGACGAGAAGGCGAAGGAGTACAAAAAAATCGGCGTGGTACAGGTGACGACGCCGACGGCTCTGACGGACAGCCAGAAAAAGCAGGTGGAAAAAAGGCTTCTCGAGGTATCGGATTATGAGAGTCTGGAGATGCACTATCAGCTGGATAAGGAATTGTTAGGGGGCATGGTGATCCGGATGGGAGATCAGGTTCTCGACAACAGCATCCGCTCCAAGCTGGACGCTATGACGAGGAGCTTAAATAAAGTGAAACTGTCCTGCTAAGGCGGGATATGAAAGAAGGTGTGCGAATACATGAACTTAAGACCTGAAGAGATCAGTTCAGTGATTAAAGAGGAAATAAAGAAATATAGTACGGAGTTCGAGGTTGCGAACGTAGGAACCGTCATTCAGGTTGCCGACGGTATCGCCCGTATTCATGGACTGGAGCAGGCCATGCAGGGCGAGCTGTTAGAATTTCCCCATGAGGTGTACGGCATGGTGCTGAACCTGGAGGAGGACAACGTGGGCGCGGTTCTTCTCGGCGACGCCGCCAACATCAACGAGGGTGACATGGTAAAGACGACAGGGCGCGTGGCGACTGTTCCGGTCGGCGACGCACTGTCCGGACGCGTAGTCAATGCGCTGGGGCAGCCCATCGACGGCAAGGGGCCGATTCATACGGACAAGCTCCGCCCCATCGAGCGTGTGGCGTCCGGCGTAATTTCCCGTAAATCCGTGGATACGCCGCTCCAGACCGGAATCAAGGCGATTGACTCTATGGTTCCCATCGGAAGGGGCCAGCGCGAGCTGATTATCGGCGACCGCCAGACCGGAAAGACGGCGATTGCGGTGGACACGATTATCAACCAGAAGGATCAGGACGTACTCTGTATTTATGTGGCTATCGGACAGAAGGCTTCTACCGTGGCCAATATCGTAAAGACGCTGGAGGAGAGCGGCGCGATGGACTATACGACCGTTGTGGCTGCCACGGCCAGCGAGCTGGCGCCGCTGCAGTACATCGCGCCCTATGCGGGATGCGCGATGGGCGAGGAATGGATGGAGAGCGGCAAGGACGTGCTGATTATATACGACGATTTGTCCAAGCACGCGGCGGCGTACCGTACCCTGTCGCTGCTTTTGCGCAGGCCGCCAGGACGCGAGGCGTATCCGGGAGATGTATTCTATCTGCACTCCCGTCTGCTGGAGCGCGCGGCCAGATTGTCTGACAAGCTCGGAGGCGGCTCCCTCACGGCGCTGCCTATTATTGAAACGCAGGCGGGAGACGTATCCGCCTACATTCCGACCAACGTAATTTCCATTACGGACGGTCAGATTTATCTGGAAACAGAGATGTTCAACTCCGGTTTCCGCCCGGCGGTCAATCCGGGCCTGAGCGTGTCCCGTGTAGGCGGCTCCGCCCAGATCAAGGCGATGAAGAAAATCGCCGGCCCGATTCGTATTGAGCTTGCGCAGTACCGCGAGCTGGCGGCATTTTCACAGTTCGGCTCCGACCTGGACGCCGACACCAAGCGCCAGTTAGACCAGGGCGAGCGCATCCGCGAGATTCTCAAGCAGGGCCAGTACGCGCCGCTGCCGGTATGGTATCAGGTTATTATTATCTATGCCGCTACCAAGCAGTATCTGCTGGACATCGCGGTCGAGGATATTTTGAACTTTGAGAAGGGACTTTTTGAGTTCATGGACAACCGTCATCCGGACGTGGTCGCAGCCATCAGGGACGACAAGGAAATCAAAGAGGAAACCGAGGCAAAGCTGATCAAGGCAATCGAGGAATACAAAAATATTTTTATCCATGAAGAATAGAGAGGTGTGATGATATGGCCTCAATGAGAGATATTAAACGGCGCAGAGAGAGTATTCAGAGCACTTCCCAGATTACCAAGGCCATGAAGCTGGTTTCCACGGTCAAGCTGCAGAAGGCGAAGGGCCACGCGGAGGAGACAAAGCCGTATTTTCAGAAAATGTACGAGACGGTGTCCGGCATGCTGGCGCGCTCCGGCGGCGCGGAGGGCCCCTATCAGAAAGAGGAAAAAGAGGGCCCGAAGAAAAAGGGCGTAATCGTGATTACGTCGAACCGGGGACTCGCCGGCGGCTACAATTCCAACGTGGTAAAGCTAGTCACCCAGGGGGATTTTGACAAGGAGAACACCGTGATTTTCCCGGTGGGGCGCAAGGGCTTGGAGAGCCTGCGCCGCTATGGCTACAACTGCCAGGGGGACTACTCCGAGGTGATGAACAAGCCTCTGTTCGGAGACGCCGTTTCCATTGGAAAGACGGTGACGGGGGCGCTGGAGAGCGGCGAGATCGACGAGCTGTACCTGGCCTATACGGTATTTAAAAATACAGTGACACAGATTCCCACGCTGATCAAGATTCTTCCCTTTGGGGAGGATGACGCGCAGAACGATGCCGCACAGGATGCGGCAGCAGCGTCACAAAGTGCGCCAACGCCACAGAGTGCGCCAGCGTCACAAAGTGTGTCAGCGTCACATTCTGTGCCGCAAGAGAAGCAGGGACCGGTGGCGCTGATGAATTATGAGCCGGAGGAGGAGGAAACCCTCGGCTACATTATCCCTCTGTATGTGAACAGCCTTATTTTCGGGGCTCTGGTGGAGGCGGTCGCCAGCGAGAACGGCGCCCGCATGCAGGCTATGGATTCCGCCACCAGCAACGCGGAGGAGATGATCGGCACTCTGGGATTACAGTACAACCGCGCCCGTCAGGCAGCGATTACCCAGGAGCTGACGGAAATCGTGGCAGGCGCCGCGGCAATTAGTTGACATAATTGGAATATAGACAATGTCAATTGGAAATTGACATATGCAATTAGCAATTAGCAATTGCGATTTTTGATTGGCATGATGGTTTTGAATTAAGCAATTGTTAAATATCACAGGAAATGGAGGTAAGAGATAAAGAATGGCAGAGAATAGCAATCAAAGTCTCGGCACCATTACCCAGATCATAGGAGCCGTTCTGGACATCAAGTTCGAGAATGGCAGGCTTCCGGAGATCAATGAAGCCATTGACATCCCCACAAAGGATGGCGGGCGGCTGGTCGTGGAGGTGGCGCAGCATCTGGGAGACGACACGGTGCGCTGTATCGCCATGGGCCCCACGGACGGTCTGATCAGGGGCATGGAGGCTAAGGCTGTCGGTTCGCCGATTCGCGTGCCGGTGGGCGAGGAGACTCTGGGACGTATGTTTAATGTGCTAGGGGAGCCCATCGACGAGAAGGATCCGCCGGCTGTAAAAGAATATAACCCGATTCACAGAAAGGCCCCGGCCTTTGAAGAGCAGTCCACGGATTCGGAGATTCTGGAGACAGGAATCAAGGTCATCGACCTTCTGTGCCCGTATCAAAAGGGCGGCAAGATTGGCCTGTTCGGGGGAGCCGGAGTGGGGAAGACCGTGCTCATTCAGGAGCTGATTACCAATATCGCCACCGAGCACGGCGGATATTCCGTGTTCACCGGCGTAGGAGAGCGAACCCGTGAGGGAAACGATCTGTACTATGAGATGATCGAGTCGGGCGTAATCGACAAGACGACGATGGTGTTCGGACAGATGAACGAGCCGCCGGGAGCGAGAATGGGGCTTACGGGCCTTACGATGGCGGAGTATTTCCGTGACAAGGCGGGAAAGGACGTGCTCCTTTTCATTGATAATATTTTCCGTTTTACACAGGCGGGCTCCGAGGTGTCCGCGCTGCTCGGGCGTATGCCCAGCGCCGTGGGATATCAGCCGACGCTGCAGACGGAGATGGGCGCCCTGCAGGAGCGCATCACATCTACTAAGAGCGGTTCCATCACATCCGTGCAGGCCGTTTATGTGCCGGCGGACGACTTGACGGACCCGGCTCCGGCGACGACATTTGCCCACCTGGACGCCACGACCGTATTGGAGCGTTCCATTGCGGAGTTAGGTATTTATCCGGCG